>CANCHK010000001.1 GCA_947377865.1 Opitutia bacterium
GGACGACGCCAGAAGATGAGCACGAAAAGCCAGGCGATCCAGAAGACGGCCAGCGCCACGAGAGTGGCCTGATAATGGCCACGCACCTCGATACCGATGTCTTCGGTCTCCTTGACGCGAGCCTCGAGCTCCTTTGAAAGCTTCGGGTCGCCCTTCACCTTGAAGGAAGGCAGTCCGCTCAGGGCGGACCCGTTGTCGGACATGAGATACTCGATGAGGTCATGCTCCCCCTCGCGGTTCACGAGATAGCGGACGTCGTAGACCTTGGCCCCGACGTGATCGGTGACCTGGGCGATGCGCACGTTCACGGCCACGCCGTAACGGAAAGGCTTCACGATGAGCTCGGGGCCGCTGTAGGTGATGATGGCGGCCTGCTCGACGCCAAGCGGGACCTTGAGATTATCCTCCTGCTGCAGGAACCACCAGGCGGCTACGATGACCGCAAGCACGGCCAGCCCCCGGAGGAGCCAGACACGGAGCGATGTCTTCGACGCGGCCATGGTCAGCGGGCGGTACGGCTGGCGAAGCCGCGGTTCTTAAGGAAGTAGGTCAGCTTGCCGAGGATCGGCTCGTCGGTGCGCAGAGGGAGGTAATCGATCCCGAATCGGCTGAGCTCGGCCTTCCAGCCGGAGGAGTCGACCTGGCGACGTCCGCCGAAGCCGACAAAGCCGCGGCCCGATTCGGCCTCGACGCCGCGGATGATGCCCGAGCCACGCAACCCCTGCTCGGCGGGATCTTCGAAATGCAGCACGATGCAATCGTTCCGCTGCGAGAGCACCTGCAGCGCGGCGATGGCGTCAGGATCATGCAGGTCGCTCAGGACGATGACCGTCGTGCGCTTGGCCAGCGACGGGGCGAGCTCACGGGCCCGGGCCGACAAGGAAGTCACCTCGGTGAAATCGTGCTGACGTAGCTGATGCGCCCATTCCATGACGATGTTGCGGGACAGCGTCGGGCGGATGTGCAATTCGCGGGCGCCGCAACCGAGCAGGCCGACGGGCGTGACCGAGGATTGGGCGGCCAAGCCGATACCGGTGGCCACGCGCACCGCCCAGGCATACTTGCTCAGCGGCTGCGAGGACACGCACATGGAAGCCGAGGTATCGAGCAGGAGGTAAAGCGGGATCTGCTTGGTCTCCTTGAACTCCTTCACGTAAAGCTTACCGAGGCGCGCCGAGATTTTCCAGTCGATGAACTTGACCGCATCGCCCGCGACATAGGGACGCGATTGGACGTACTCCAGACCAGCGCCGTGGAACACGGAATCACGCTGGCCGAAGTCCAGGCTGTTCGCAAGGCGCCGGACGGCGACTTCGAACTGCCGGCTGTCGACCGGATCGTGAGGCAATGTCCGTTGACGTCGCATCGGCTCAGCCTAATCCAGCGAGGATCGATTCCAGCACCTTGGCGCTGGTCTGGCCCGCGGCTGCGGCTTCGTAGCTCACGCGGACACGGTGCAGGACAACGTCCTCGGCGAGGTCGAAAAGATCTTCGGGGGTGACGTAATCTCGGCCGCGGATGACCGCGCGGGCGCGGGCGGCGTTGACGAGGGCCAAGCCGGCGCGAGGACTGCAACCGAAGTCGAGGTCCTTGGATTCGCGCGTACGACGCACGAGCTCAACGGAGTGGCGAAGGAAGACCTCGCTCACGTGGACGCCTTGGACGGCCTCCATCGCGGCGACGAGGTCGGCCTTCGTGCCGACCGGAGAATCGTCGATCATGTCGAAGGCTGTCTTCGGGACCGCCCCGCCCTCTTCCTTGCGTAGGCCCATACCGAGCTGGCGCTGGAGGATGTCCTGCTCTTCGTCGCGACCGGGGTAGCCCAGGCGATGGAGGAGCATGAAACGGTCGAGCTGCGCTTCCGGCAGTTCAAAGGTACCGGACTGCTCGACCGGATTCTGCGTCGCGATGACGAGGAACGGCGTCGGCAGGCGCATAGTCTGGCCACCGAGGGTGACCTTGCGCTCCTGCATGGCTTCGAGCATCGCGCCCTGCACCTTCGGCGCGGCGCGGTTGATTTCGTCGGCGAGGAGGAGATTCGTGAAGACCGGGCCGCGGTGGATGCGGAAGTCGCCCGTCTTCTGGTCGACGACCTCGGAGCCGACGATGTCGGACGGCAGCATGTCGACCGTGAACTGAATGCGACGGAAGTCCAAGGCGATGGCCTTCGCGACCGTGTTCACGAGGAGCGTCTTCGCCAGGCCGGGCATCCCTTGCAGAAGCAGGTGGCCGCCGGTGAGGAGCGCGATCATGACACGTTCGACGACGATGTCTTGGCCGACGACGACCTTGCCGACGCGCGTGCGGACGTCGGCGACGAACTGATGGGCGGCCTGAACGGCCGCGGGATTGGGATGGTTGCTCATTTTTTAAGGGGTAGGGATAGGGGTGGGGGTGGGAACATCAGGCAAGGTTCAGCGGAGTTGACGGAGCCATTTTTCGGCGACGGTCTTCAAGTCGGCGGGCGACAGCGTGGCCGTACCGCCGAAGCAGCCAGTCTGCACGCGTTCGATGTCCTGCTGCAGTTCAGCCTTCTGCGCGGCATTGAACTTCACGAGCGGGCTCGTGCCGAGCTTACGCAACAAGGCCACCACCGCAAAACCGTCGATCGTCGCGGGCAGTTTGAAGACCTCGCGGGCGCGCGGAGGACGCGGCCCAGTGTCACGCTTACGGAAGACCAGCCAGGCAACGAATACCACCAAGGCTGCGATGCCGGCGTAGAGATAACCCGAATAATCTTCGACCACGGGCGGGACGTAGCCGGCACCTTGGGCGACCTTGACGCGGTCCAGCAGGACAGAAGCTTTCGAGAGCACGACTGGATCAATGTCTTGGTAGGTGCGCCAGACGGAGGTCGTATTCGCGGCCTTGACCGTTGGGAACGGAACGTCCGTCGCCTTATCGGACGCCCGGATGGCATCACCGTCGAGGGTGATTGACCAGCGGCGCTCGGTGCGAGGGGCGACCTTCTCTCCCCACGTGTTGAGTTCCCTCACCATCAACGGATCAATCGGCGTGACCTGACGGACCTTCGCAAACGCGGCGAGCGGAGCGAGGTCAAGCAGGTCATCGAGTTCCGGCACGAGTCCGGAGGCACTCGCCGCGACTTCCAGGCTCAGCGAGCCGTTGATCGCGAACTGGCGCGTATCGAGGGTCTGCGTGACTTCGACTTTGTCAGCAGGACGAGGCACCGGCTTGCCAGAGGCGACCTTGAGAATCGTCTCGGCAGAAGTGGCCGGGATCGTCACTGGGCCACTGAGGTCGATGAAGCGGAGCTCCATCTGTACCGGGGGAATTTTATCGACGCTGGCGTCCTTGGCACGGACAAGCACATAGGCGAGCGGCGTCTCCTCCCAGCCCGGACGGGCGGTCGGACGCGGCTTCACGTCTGGCGCGGCGAAAGTGATCGAACGGATGTCAAAGAACGGCGAGAGCCCTTCGGTGAGCTTCTGCTCGAACTCGTCGCGAGGACCTTGCGGGTCAGGGCCCTTGGCCACCTGCGGGCCGCGGCGCTTCGTCTTGGCGGCCACGGCGATGGCGTCGTTGCTGAGATACTGTCCGAAGCGGGCCACTCGGCCCATGGCTTCAGTGTGCAGAACGCTTACGATGATACCGAACTCCTGGTTCACGCCGACGGTATTGGGGCCATCAACGCGCGTCTGGACGCGGATCTCGCCCAGCAGCTCGTCAAGGTAGTCTGAGCGCTTCTTGAGTCCGAGGGAGAACGGGTCGTCTTTGGTCACGACAAGTGTACTAGCGAGGTAGCGATATTTCAGGTCCTCGTGCATCGGGTTGCTGGTATCGTTAAGACGACCGTTGAGCGTCTTCGCGAGCTGACCCATGTGGGTGGGCGCCAACTTCCCAGGCAGAGCGAGGATGGCGGCGCGAATGCGGCCAAGGGCGGCTCGATTCATCGGCTTGGCAAGGTTGACCTGACCAGTGCTACCGATGCCAAGCACGGAATTAAACCAGCTCAGGTAAGGGTCGATGGTGAGTTCATTGGCCTGAAGGCGGACGACCTGACGGCCATAGGCCTCGGCGGAGCGCTGGAAATAGTCCTGCGACTGCAGTGTTTTTTCCTTCGACGCAACGAGTCGCTTGGCTGGCTCGAGCGGGGTCAGGTCCTGGAAGCTCTCGAAGTCCGCCCAATCGCTGAGCACGACTGCGCCGAGCAAGATGGCCTTATAGGCATCGGGCCGTCCCGCCTGCCACTCGTCGATCATCTTCAGCAAGGAAGCATAACCGGCTTCGGCCATCGCGTAAGTCTGCGCTTCATTGCGACGAGTGAGCGCACCACGCTGGATGTCGGTGCGGCGCCATCGGTCGCCGAGGTTGGAGTGCATCTTCTGGGCGAGGAGGAAGAATAGCGGCTCGTCCATCTTAGCCGTCGGACCGAAGACGAGTGCGATATGCGAATCGCGGTAGGCCTCGGCGTTGCTGTAGGCCAGATCGAAGGCGTTGACCACCTTGCTCTCGTCGCGCGGGGCGACGCCGGCCTTGCGGAAGACCTCCATCATGCGGGCGAGCGAGTCGATATTGCGCTCCATCATCACCGGGGTGATCGGAATGCGGGCATCCTCGGGCAGGCCGTAACGGGTGCGCAGTTCCTGCGGGAGCTGCGGATTATGAGCCTGACCCCAGGCGAGCAGGAAGTCTTCGGCGAGGGCCACGCCGGCGGCCGGGTGACGGCGGGCCAGCTCAACGATGCGGTCGGCAGCCAGTTCAAAATTAGCGCTCACGATTATGGCGCGGGCGAGGCTAGCGTCAAAACGGTCGCGGAGGTCTGACGGCAGCGCCGCGTGCCACTTGCCAGCGGGGGCGAGTAGCAGCATCTCCTCCGGATCGATTTCGCTCGAGCCGTTGCGGGAATTACCGCCACGACGAGGGACGCCCGCCTGACGACTGAAGGAATTCTCCACCTCCGTCATCCAAGATTCGGCCATCAAGGTGAGGATTTGGCTCCAAGGCTCAGAACCAGCGTCGGGATTCTCGGCGATGAGATTAGCGAGAACTGCCTGGGCGCGGAGATTATCGATACGCTGGCCGGCGGCGGCGTGCGTCTCGTTCTGAATCTTGCGCGAAAGCCCGCCGACGATCCTAAGAGCGGACTCAGGCTGGGACTTCATCAAGTCAGCGAACGTGCCACTGAGCACGGCGGGCGACACCTGCGTGAGCACGCGGAGCATCTCGCCCGCGGCCTTGCTCTTCTCCCATTCGTTAATCTTCTTCTCGGAGCGTAGGATCGCCACGTTGTCGTTCCAAATGCGCGAGATCTGGTCACGCTGCGCGAGCTCGGTCGCCTGTTCGGCGGCGAGGAAGGCGGCGATTTCCTGACGGAGGCCCTCGTCGGCCACATTATCGAGATCGGCACCGTCGGGCAGATATGCCTTGGCAAGGTCACGGAAGCCGCCCGCGAGGAGAACGCGTCCGGCGGCGAGGCGACGGGCGGGATCCTTACCACCGAGCTTCTCGGTACCGCGGGACATCCGGTCGGCGATCCAGAAGCTTTCATTGGGCGAGACGACTTGCCCGAGCATCTGGCCGATCTTCCGGAGCTCGAGATCGGTGAGGTCACCCGGCGCAGCATCGGCGAGGGCGAAGACGTCCTCGATACGCACGCCGCTCTTCGGACGCTCGGCGAGGTCGGAAAGCATCTTGTCGTAGATGCCGCGGCCAAGCTCGGGCGGCAACGAGGCGAGGTCGGAACGCACCTGAGCCCAATCGCCAAGGCGGAAGGCCGAGATGAAGCGGGTGTCGGCGGTCGCGCGTGCGTCGGCCTTGGCTGATTTCTCCATCGCGGCGAAGACCTCGGTGAGGTCGCGTGTGTAGCGATGACGGAGCAGACGCTCATACTGCTGCTGCGTCTTGGCGTCGAGCGGCGCGGCCTGCTGGGCGGAAAGCGTCGCCGCGAGCACGAGGGCGACGCAGAGGAACGGACGGAGGAGTCTCATGGTGTTTTATGTTTAGAAAGTACGGGCGATCAGGAACCGTTGTCGGGGATCTTCTTGATCTCCTCGAAGAGCTTGCGGTCGTCCTGCTTGTCGGGCTTGCCCTTTGGCTCGGGTCCGCCGAGGAGCGCCGCGGCGGCCTTGGCCTTCTTCGGCTCGGGCTTGCCGGCGGGCTTGATCTGGAGTGCGGCCTCGAGATTCTTCTGCTTGCCAGCGCCGATGCCCGTGACCCCTTCGACGGGCTTGATGCCGCCGGCGGCGGGCTTCACGCCTTCGGGCGGTTTCACGCCCTTGACGCCTTCGAGTCCTTTGGCGGGGGGAGGAGGAGGCGTGGCCTTTGTGCCCGCGCCTTTGACGGCTTCCGGAGGCTTAACGCCCTTCACCGCTTCGACGCCCTTCGGAGCGGGCGGAGGCGGCGTGCCTTTGGTACCCGCACCCTTGACGCCTTCGGGCGGCTTCACGCCCTCGGCACCGACGAGGCCCTTGGACGGAGGCGGAGGCGGCGTGGCTTTTGTGCCGGCGCCTTCGACGGGCTTCGCGCCTTCGGTGACGGAGGCCGGCGGAGGCGTCTGCTTCACCGCCTTAGCACCACCCGGTGCCTTCACGCCATCGACCTTGTCGACGCCTTGAACCTTGGTCGGCGTGATAGTCTTCGCGGCGGGATCGATCTCCTTGACCTTGCCGGAACCTTCCTGGCGGACGCCGCGCACGCCTTCGACAGCGGAGGGAGCCGGGGCTTCCTCCGCTAAGGCGAGGGCGCAGAAGGCGCAGAGGAGGAGGCGGGGCTTCATAAGTTATTCTGGCGGACGGAGCGGGCGAATTCCGCTTCGACGCGCTTCTCGTAGTCGGCGAGGGCCGCGGGATCCTGATGTTCGGCGAGGTAGCGAAACACCTGACGGGTGCGCTCGGCGTAAGGACGCCATTCGTCTTCAGTGGCCCCATTGGCCTTGAGCAAGGAGGTCGCGTAGAAGTAGGCCTTGCCGAGCGTCTCGCGGATCGCGCGTGTCGTCGCGCCATCCTCGCCATCGACCGCGGCCGACTCCTTCAGCAGCTGCGCGAGGTCGGCGATTGCGCCGGCGACGTCGAGCATCTCGATCTTGGCCTTGGCTTTCGCGAGGCGAATCTGATGGCGGACGGACGGGCGTTCATCCTGAGGCAGTTCGCCCGAGAGCTTGTCATATTCTTCGACCACGGTCGCCCAGTCGGGCTCCTTGGCGCGCTCGAGTTCGCGGATGCGCCCGAGATGGTCGCGAGCCTTCTCACGGGCCATCTGGGCCTGACCTTCGTTGAAATGGTAATAGACCACCGCGACCGGGAAGAGCAGCCACAGCAGCGTGAAGAACTTCCTCATCGGACGGAGCCCTCCCCTGCTTCGGCTTCGAGGCGGACAACGCGCCAACGGGAGCCGAGATACTGCAAGGCCACGGGCAGCAACGCGAGGACCGCGGAGCCCAAGGCCATGGCCAGCACGGCAAGCTGCGCGAGGTCGAGGCCAGATTTCGGCAACGGTGTACGCACGACCAAGTCGCCCAAGGCGTCGGTCGGCAGGTGCTTCTCGTTCACGTCGAAATAGGAACCACGCAGGGCGCGCGCGACTGTCGCGAGCACTTCGACGTCCTGTCGGGACTGATGGCCGGCGATAAAGGTGCCCTTGCGCGGATTTCCGACGCCGAGCACGAGCACGTCCTTGACGGATTTTGGCCGCGGCAAAATCGGCTGGAGCGGAATCGTGTCGCCGTCGGTGAAGACGACGAGGCGTACCGTCTGCGCAGGCATGCCATCGACTACCTTGACGGCGGCGTTGATGGCGGTACCGAGGTCGGTCGAGCCGGACTTCATCACATATTGGACCGGCAGGCCGTTGAAGACATTGCGGACGAGCTCCGGATCGTGGGCATCCATCACCACCGAATGTGCCTCGGTATAGAAACCGATGACACCATAGCGCAAATCGCCGCCAACACGCATCAGCAGCGCTTCAACCTCTTCGCGCATCCGCTCCTGCCGGGTCTGCTTCCCTTCCGGACCGGCGTCCTTGAGGTACATGCTCGGGGAAAGATCAGCCACGAAGACCAGACGGACCGGCTCCTTGGTCTCGGCAGGCTTACCGTCCTTCGCCGCCTGATGGAGTTGCCACATCACCGCCAAACCCCAAGCGAAAGCCGTGATGGCCAAGCAGCGCAGGAAAGGAGCTAGCATCGTCCAACCGCGAGAGGCGCCCTCCGGGCCGAAGGCCAACCGGGCGGCGACGCGTACCCGACGGGCATGCAAGCCCTCCGCCAAAGCGGAGAGTAGCAGCACCAGGAGGGCGGCGGACACGGGGTTCATGGGGTGCCGACACGGGCAGTGTCGGAAGCCCGATAATTAGGACTGGTTTCGACGGGGTGCAAACGCCCTTTGACTGGGATGCGCGCCTGACCCGTCGATGTGAATAACTCACCCTCTCCGACTTATCCAAGAAATGTCGTGCTAGCCCCAACCCGACGGGCCCGGAAGTTCAGTTACCCGATGATTTCAATGTCGTCCGCAGCCATTCGACCTCGATTGCGGTCACCTCGGCGAACTTCTCTTTGTACACGCCGTAATGGGTGATGTCGGGGATGACGCGGTATTCGACCGGCACACCGTTAGCCTTGAGGATACCCGCGACCTTGCCGCCGTGCTGCCGGATGTCGACCAGTTCATCCTTCTCGGCGTCGACAAGCAACATCGGCACCTTGATCTTCGCCGCGGCCTCGATCGAATTGAATCCGACACTGCGCGCCGGGTTGGCTCGCATCATCTCATAGGTAGCCAATTTTCCGCCGAGCTTACCCGTTTCGAAAGGTACTGGTTCAGATTCACCGCGCGCCTGTTTCGTGGAGAGATCTTGGGCGGCCTTCTCAGCCGCAGGACCACGGGCGGACATGCCCGAGACCTGGGCGATCGCGAAACGGACACGGGCGTCGTTACCGGCGACCCACGTGACGAGACCGCCGCCATAGCTCGAACCCCAGAGCCCGATCTGCTTGGCGTCGACCGATTTCTCTCCGGAGAGGAAACTGATCACTGCGCGAATATCCTCGGTCTGGTCCGCATAGTTCATCTGCCAGCGCACGGCGCGCGCCTCGACCTTGACGTTGCCGTTAGCATCAGGCCTGGGCTGGGCATCGAGCGTGATCAGCTTACTGTCGCTCTCACCCCATCCCCGGTAATCAAAGGAAAGAACAATGAACCCGGCACGGGCGAAGGCTGGTGCGGTCCGGTTGCCGACCTTCGCCTTCGTGCCACCGGTGCCATTGCAGAGAACGAGGGCCGGCAACTTCTGGTCAGGCTTGAGCCCTTTCGGAGAAAAGAGATCCGCGGCCATCCGCACACCGTCGCAGTAAATCGACACCGGGCGCTTCTCGACGCCAGCCAGAGGGGCTTCGGCCGCGGCGAGCGTGCCCGCGAAGCAATAGAAGAAGCAGGACAGAAAAGCGTTTCTCATGAGCAAGGCGGAAAAGGTTACCTTCATAACCCCGACAAAGGGTAAAAGTTGGGGCCACCTTCGTCCTGATTTCGCAGCTTGATCGAAACCGACAGCGCGACGGCCTCAGAGCCGGATGCGGAGCCGAGGCGAGATCGGCGTACCGGCGTCGCGGCGTGGGCGTTTCGGGCCTTTGCCAGAGGCCTCGTCATCGTCGGCGACCAGGGCTTCCTCGAATTCTTTCGGCATGGGCGAGGCAGCCTTGAAATCGACCTTTGCACCCTGCCAATCGAAGGACAGATGCGTCGACTCGGCGTGCAGGAAGAGGCGCTTGAAGCCGCGGGCAGTACCGACCGCTTTATTGAATTCGAAATCGCCGTAGGTACGGTCTCCGAGGATCGGATGGCCGTGCGCGGCGGTCTGCACACGCAGCTGGTGGGTGCGACCCGTGCGGGGCTCGAGTTGGATAAGTGACAAGGGCAATGACCCGCCGGCCGAACGTTGCCAGGCGTAGACCGTCACCGCGGGCACTCCGGCGCCGGCCTCGGAACGCACGCCGCCGCCGGGGCCTTTCGACTTGGCCATCTGATCCTGCCAGGTGCCGCGGGGCGTACGTAGTCCTCGACCACGGATGAGAGCGAAATATTTCTTAGAGACCTGCGAACGGGCGAACATCTTGCGCACCAGATCGGCGACGCCTTCGTCGAGCGAAAGCAGCAAGGTTCCGCTAGTCGGGGAGTCGAGCCGGTTAAGGAGATAGACCCGTCGGATGCCACCCTTGCCGTCGCGCACGTGGAAGGCTTCCTCCTCGAGGGAGTAGTTTCCCGTAATCAGGATTGTGCCCTTTTCGGCCACTTCGCCCGGGTTAGGATGCGACAGGATGCCGTCAGGCTTCTCCACCGCGATGAGCCCGCATTCATGCGTCGCCACGACGCGCACGCCGCGTCCGAACGGAATCCAATCAGTGGCCAAGGTCATTAGTAGTAATGGAAGTTGATTGTGACCGTGTCACTCTCGCCATACATGGCGACCATATCTGCACGCCAGATGTCATAAGGGGCGGGCGCCATCACGGCGTCTTTGCAGGCCAGGGTCATCACCCGAGTGACTTCGGTACCGAGAATCTCAGTGTTGGTGACTGTGCCGTCTCGATGCAGGCGGAACCGAACAACCACGCCACCGCGGGAGACACTCTCGAACCGTGAACGTTCGATAATGCTCCACCAGCTCGATTGGATAGCCTCCATCATGCGCTGGGTGTAGTCGCCGTAATTACTGAAACGTGCGTCGATAGCGATGGAACCTGCGCGGCTGACGCCTACGGGGCGGCGCAACAAAAGGCCGGTGGTACCTGAAGGAACGGACGCGCGCGGACGGTCGGAATTGGCCGCAACGGGAGCCGGCGAGGCCTTGGGGGCCGACTTGCCTGGTCCAGGAGGCGGGGCGGCCTTGACCGGCGCCGCCATCGAAACCGACGGCTGGGAGATTGGCTGCGCCTCCGATTGGTCGATCGAACGCGGTTTGCCTTGAGCCAATCTGATCTGTTCGGAAGTGCCAGCGGACTTCGGCAAAGCTGAATGGGTGGGCTTTTTCTCCGGAACCGGTTGGGCGGCGGTCTGATTGCGAGACGAGGTAAACGGAGCCGTCTTAGGCACCGCCTGATTCGCTGCGGGATTGGTCTCGGCGAATCTCAGTTTAGGCGGCAGACGGGCTTCATCGATTTTGACGGGAGCCGTTAGGACTTCCACCGGACGGACAAGGAGGACGACCTTATGAAAGGTATCTGGCAAGGCCCAGAGGAGAAGCAGGTGCAGGCCGAGCGACACCACGACCGCAATAGCCGCTGACCGCAGGTCGATGGATTCTTCAGGCCGCACTTAGCCAAGTTAGACAGACCTCGCCCGACTTCAAGCGTAGGCGAGGCCGATTATCGGCCAGCGAATTCCTGTGTGAGCGCCGCCAGCGTCCGGCGGCAGTCTTCGCGCGTACCAATCACCACGTAGAGCTGGAAACTGTGGTGGGCCTGAATCGGCTCGGTCTGCTGGAGCCGGAAGACGCAGTTCCACTTCACGACCTTATCATGGTCGAACTTGAAACGGCCGTAACCGACCTCGGGCTGACCCGCGGGCGGACGTGACGGCGTGAATACGCCCATGGCATGATTACCGGACGGAGTGGAAAGCACGACCGGATTACGCTGCTCACCGTTCTGCCGGGGCAACGGCACGAGCGTCTCGGTCTTGGCATCGAAGCAGAGTTCTTCGCTGAAGGACCAAGGCATATAACCGGTCAGCGCCTCGAACTGCAGCACCTTATGCGGTCGGTCATCTGGCAAGTCGAACGTCACCTTGTAGTCCAAAACGTGATCCATGCCCGGACGGCCAATACTTACCTGCTTATTGAGGACATGATTCGACAATAGCGCGGTGTTCTGCGCGACGTGGCCGTGGGACTTCATGCCCGGGGCGAGCCAATAGGCCATCCGCGTCCGCGTCGTCAAGACGCCATCCTTGGCGGACAGAAATTCCAAACGGCTCGTCGATTTAGGACCGAGCGCATCCACGACCGAACCCGCCTCGGTCGGATTATAGCATTCGATATGAAAGACACCGTCGACGTCGGCGTTGATTGCAGACTGCAGCTGCCGGCCATGATCATGCGAATCGATGAATTCCACGCCAGCCCACTTCAAGGAATCGATGGCACCAGCCAGGCGACTCGTGGTGCGGATGACGAGGGGCTTGCCACCGACCGTGCCGGAGATCTCGGCATCTCCGCTGACGGTAGGCGCCTGCGCGAATACCAGCGCAGGCAAAAGCAACAACCAGGCCTTCATGCGGTGAGCCTTTCTAGGAGGCCGAGAGCGGCGAGGCGGGCTTTCACGAATTCGACGGGCAAGCCCATGATCGTTGAGATCGGCTGCTGGAAGTCGGCGATGATAATCTCCATACCCTGTTGGATACCGTAGGCGCCGGCCTTGTCCAAAGTGTTCACCAAGGATTGGTATCGGGTGATGTCGCCTTCGGAGAGAGTCCGAAAGCGCACCCAAGCGGTGACGTCATGCGACTCGTCGAGGCCGAGGGCAGGACAAAGCAGGCACACGCCGGTATGCACCGTGTGTTCACGGCCAGACAGGCTGCGGAGCATCGCGCGGGATTCGGCGAGATCGGCCGGCTTGTTTAAAGCCCGGTCGCCAAGGGCCACCGTGGTATCGGAGCCGAGCACGATTGCCTCGGGATGAAGTCGTGAAACCGCCGCGGCCTTCAGGCGGGCGTTGTGCAAAACCATCTGCGCAGGGTCGGTCGTCGGATCCTCGTGCTCCGTCACTGCGGCCACCACAACGCGATGCGGAATGCCCGCTTCACGCAAGAGTTCCGTCCGCCGGGGCGAAGCGGAAGCGAGGATAAGCGTGAGCGGAGATGGCACCCCGCGAGCAGAGCGGAATAATCCCGATAAGACAACCGCAACAGCCGATGCCGTTTTCTGTCGTTTACTCCGTCCGCCCCACCCCTACCCCTATCTCTACCCCTCCCGTCGCCATGCGCCTACCTCTTATGCTGCTTCTATTCGTCATGCTCAGCCCGCTGGTCACCGCGGACGAGAGTGCCCGACGCTTCCTCAACAAACCCGACAGCTGGTTCGCCTCCGCCGAAGCGAAGAAGGTCGCCACCATCATCCTGAGCTTCCAATGCGACGCCGGCGGCTGGCCGAAGAACACCGACACCATCAGCAAGGCCTATGAAGGCGACCGGTCGAAGCTCCAACCCACCTTCGACAATAAGGGCACCGTCGACGAACTCCGCTTCATGGCGCGCATGTTCAACGCCACCCAAGACGAGACCTACCGTAAATCGTTCGACCGCGGCCTGGCCTACGTACTCTCAGCCCAATACCCGAACGGCGGGTGGCCGCAGTTCTTCCCATTGCGCAAAGGCTACTTCGACCACATCACTTTTAATGACGACGCCATGGTGCGCGTGCTGCGTCTCGTGCGCGAAGTGGCCACGGAGAAGACCTACGCCTTCCTCGACGCCAAGACGCGCGCGTTATGCCAGCAGTCCTTCGACCTCGGTATCGCCTGCGTTCTCAAGTGCCAGATCTTCGTCGAAGGGAAGCCGACCGTCTGGTGCGCGCAGCACGACGAGAAGACGTTCGCTCCGGCCAAGGCCCGCACCTATGAACTTCCTTCCTTCAGTGGGTTCGAATCCGTCGGCGTCGTCCGCCTCCTCATGAGCCTCGAGAAGCCGACACCTGAGATCACTGCTTCCATCGAAGGCGCCGTAGCCTGGTTCGAGTCGCATAAGGTCGTCGGCCAGCGCATCGACAAAGTGACGGATAAAGACGGGAAGCCCAACCTCGTCATGGTCGCTGACGCCAAGGCCCCCGCCCTCTGGGCTCGCTTCTACGACCTCAAGACTGGCGCCCCTTATGTCTGCGACCGCGACGGCATCCCCAAGCCCCAGCTGGCGGACATCGGCTCCGAGCGCCGCAACGGTTACAGCTGGTTCGGCGAATACGCTCGCGACCTGCTTGCGAAGGACTATCCCAAGTGGAAACAAGAGCACCGATGAACGCGACGCGCAAACGACTCCTCATCATCGCCGGTACGATCCTGCTCTTCGGAGTCAGTACTTTCATCGCGCGCAAGACGCTCGGAACCGCCCTCGGACTCCCCGAGACCAAGGTCTCGTATCACGCCAACCTCGCAGCGGTGCGTAAAGCCGGCGTGATCGAACAAGGATGGGTGCCCGAAATCCTACCTGCCGGCAGCAAAGACATCCAAGAGATCCATGTCCTTGATACCAATACCAGTTCAGGAACATTCCGATTCCCTTCCGCCGACCTGGACGCCTTCAAGGCGCAGGCCCGCCAGCTGGCCGGGGCGGAAGTGAAGGAACTCAGCACCATTACCTACGTCGTTTATTCCCGAGACCGTAGCCGTTTCGAACTGATCCTGACGCCCGCCCCCAACACGGCCGAGGCCATGATCGGGGTCTGGAACATGAAGCCTGTCCGCTGAATTTCGGGGAACCTTCGGCATCGGCTTGCAGTCATAGCAGGGGCTGGTCTTATGAAAGACCCGTCCCCGATGTCTTCGCGACTGTCCGCCCCCTTTGCCCTCGTGCTCACGGCCCTTGCCGTCGGCTCCCCGACCGCTTGGGCCGCGGATGACGCCCAGGCCGATAAGGCCGTCGCGCTCCTGGACTCCCGTTGCTTCAAGTGCCACAGCCATGCCGCGGGCAAGAATAAGGGCGGCTTGGTCATGGATTCCCTCGCCGGACTCACCACCGGCGGAGACGGCGGCGCGGCGCTCATCCCGGGCGACCCGGCAAAGAGCCTCTTCCTTCAGAACATCCTCGAGACCGACCCGGAGAAGATGATGCCGCCCAAAGGCGATCGTCTGACGAAAGATGAGGTCGCCCTTCTTCAAGTCTGGGTAAAGGCCGGAGCAACTTGGCCGAAGAGCCGTACCAAGGCGCCCGTCGCCGGCCGCTACCTCCCGGGAACCATCGGCGTGAAGGAAAAAGGCTGGTGGGCCTACCAAGCCGTCAAGCTCCCCGAACTTCCCGCCGGTAAGTCCGCGCACCCGATCGATCGCTTCATCGACGCACCTCTCGCCAAGGAAGGCCTGACGCCCTCCGCCGAAGCCGATCGCGCCACACTGATCCGTCGCGTCACCTTCGACGCCACCGGCCTCCCGCCGACACCGGAAGCCGTCGACGCCTTCGTCAAGTCCGCCGACCCGCAGGCTTACGAGAAGCTCGTCGACCGCCTCTTGGCTTCGCCCGCCTACGGGCAACGCATGGCCCGCGCGTGGCTCGACCTCGTCCGCTATGCCGATAGCGACGGCTTCCGCATCGACGATTTCCGGCCCACCGCCTGGCGCTACCGAGATTACGTCATCAAGGCCTTCAACGACAACAAGCCCTACGATCGCTTCGTCCAGGAACAGATTGCGGGTGACGAACTGTTCCCGGGCGACCCGCAGGCCCTCACCGCTCTCGGCTACCTTCGCCACTGGATCTACGAATACAATAATCGAGACGCCCGCGGCCAGTGGGAGAACATCCTCAACGACCTGACCGACACCACCGGCGACGTCTTCCTCGGCGCCGGTATGCAGTGCGCGCGCTGCCACGACCATAAGTTCGATCCGATCCTCCAGCGCGATTACTTCGCCCTCCGCAGCTTCTTCACCAACACCCTGCCCGTCGAGAGCCGTGTCGCGTGGACGACGAAGGAAGCCGGCGAACATGCCCGCAAACTCGCGGCATGGGAGAAGGAGACAAAGGACATCCGAGACGAAATCGCCGCGCTCGAAAAGAAATACCGCGACTCCGCGACCAAGAAGGCCGTGAAGATGTTCCCGGAAGATATCCAAGAGATGATTGCCAAGCCGGACGCGCAGCGCACGCCCTACGAGCAGCAAATCGCCGCGCTCGCCTGGAGGCAGGTCGACTACGAATACGCCCGCCTTGATCGCTCAATCAAGGGCGACGACAGTGTCAAACACGCCGACTTGAAGCGCCAGCTGGCCGAGCACGACAAGCAGAAGCCGGAAGACCCACCCTTTGTACTCAGCGTCCGCGAAACCGGCGTTCAAGGCGTCGACGCGGTGATCCCCAAGAAGAACACCATCGTTCCGCCCGCCTTTCTCACCGTCCTCAGCACCAGCTACCCCGCCGAACCCGCCACAATCACGCCGACCTCCGACGGCAGTTCCACCGGTCGCCGTGCCGTGCTCGCCCGCTGGCTGACCGAGAAGTCGAACCCCTTCACCGCCCGTCTCGCAATGAACCGCCTGTGGCAGCTCTGCTTCCGGCGCGGCCTGGCGCCCTACGCGAGCGATTTCGGTCGCCTCGGCGAACCGCCCTCCCACCCCGAGCTACTCGACTGGCTTTCCGCCGAGTTCATGGCGAAAGGCTGGGACCAGAAGGCCATGCATCGGCTCATCCTGACGAGCGCCGCCTATCGCCGCTCCTCGCAACACCCCGCTCCTAAGGATGGCCAGCTCAAGGATCCGCAAAACGTCCTGCTCTGGCGCTTCCAACCTCAGCGTCTCGAAGCCGAGCAGATCCGCGACGCCGTCTTCAGCGCCTGCGGCGACCTAAAGACCGACAAGCAGGACGGACCGAGCGTCGTCTACGGCGAACCCGTCCGTAGCATCTTCACGCGCATCATGCGCAATAATCGCGACCCGCTGGCCGACGTCTTCGACGCGCCGCAGTGGTTCAGCAGCGCCTCGTCCCGCGACGTCACCACGACCCCAATCCAGTCGCTGCTCCTGCTCAACAGCCCGTTCATGCTCAAACGCGGCGAGATCCTCGCAGGGCGTATCGCCAAGGAAGTGCCCAGCGATGAAGCCGCCCAGATCCGCCGTCTCTATCAAGTGCTATTCGCTCGCACGCCTACCGCGGACGAGGCCGCACGCTCCGCGGCCTTCCTAAAGGAGGTCCGCTCCCAGAAAAACTCCTCGGCGGTGGACGCCGCCGTCGCCAACGACTTCCTGCCCGAGAAAGTCCCGTTCCGTGACGGACAGGGCGCCCACATGGACCTAGCCCACCGCAAGCCGTTCATCGCCCGCGGCGCTTCTGAGGCCGACTTCGCCCAAGGCTTCACTATCGAGGGCGTCATCGTACCCCGCACCGTGAGCGACACTGGCGCCGTCCGCGTGATCGCCGCCCAAGTCGGCAAAGGGAAGACCGACGGCTACTGGCAGTTCGGTGTGACCGGCCAGAAGTCACGCCGCGCCCCGCGCGTACTCGTACTCCAAGCCCTTGGCCCCCTCCTTGGCGGCAAGTTCGGCGAAGCCGTCCAATTCTCGAACCTGCGGATCGAGATGAACAAACCTTATTACGTCGCTGCCGCCGTGCGTTATGCGGACAAGAACGGCCCCGGTGAGGTCACCTTCACCCTCAAAGACCTCGCAAACGACGACGAGCCCCTGCTGCATGACCGCGTCGCCACGAACCTCACCGGCGTGCGCTCCGCGACCCAGCCGATTCAACTCGGCGGCAAGGGCACCGACCGGGAAAGCTCCTTCCACGGCGTGCTCGACGACGTCCGCCTGAGCGCCGGCTCGCTCGACGACCAAGCGCTCCTGTACGCCAACGAAGACGTCAAGCCGAGTGCCCTCGGCTTCTGGCGCTTCGAGAACAAGACCGGCACGATGCGCGACTCCTCCGGCAAAGGACGTGACCTGGCCATCGGCGAAGCCAAGGCGGTCGCCCCCGAAGCGAAGATCACCCATGCGCCATTGGCTGCGCTCTGCCACGCCTTGCTCAACTCCTCCGAATTCCTCTACGTCGAATGAACGACCCACGCTGCCATCGCGTCGAAGCGACCTCCTCGCGTCGCGACTTCCTCTTCAGTGCCGGCCTCGGCCTCGGCGCCATGGCTTTCAGCGACCTGCTCGCCAAGGAGATTGTCGTCCCCGCCGCCGGCACCCCACTCCAACCCGGAGTCGGGCACATCAAGCCGCGCGCCAAGAGCGTGATCTTCCTCTTCATGGAAGGCGGGCCATCACAGATGGATCTCTACGATCCGAAGCCGCTGCTCAACAAGCTCGCCGGCCAACGCCTCCCGGACAGCTTCGGATCCGTCATCACCGCGATGGGCGAATCTAAGTCGCCCCTGCTCGCCTCAAAGCGCGAATGGAAGCAGCACGGCCAGTCCGGCCAATGGTTCTCCGACTGGATTCCGCACATCGCCTCCTGCTCCGACGACCTCGCGGTCATCCGCTCCTGTAAGGCCGACGGCATCAACCACTCCGCCGGCGTCTGCCAGATGAACACCGGCTCCATCCTGGCGGGTAAACCGTCGCTCGGCTCCTGGATCAATTACGGCATCGGCTCCGAGAATAACAACCTGCCCTCGTTCATCGTGATGCAGGACAACCAGAACACCGTCATCAACGGGCCGCGCAACTGGGGCGCTGGCTTCATGCCGGCGGTCTACCAAGGCGTGCGCATCTCCGGCGGCTCCGAACCAATCCCAAACCTCAATACGCCTGAGGCCGTCAGCGCCGACCTGCAGAAATCAAAGCTCCAACTGATCAATAGCGTGAACAAGGACTTCGCTGCCCGCTACCCCGACCGCACCGAACTTGGCGCCCGCCTGGCCAGCTACGAGATGGCCGCGCGCATGCAGGCGGAAGCCCCCGGCGTGGTCGACCTGACCGGCGAGACCGAAGCCACCCGCAAACTCTACGGTCTCGACGACAAGACCACCGAAGGCATGGGCCGCCTCTGCCTCCTTGCGCGCCGCATGGTCGAACAAGGCGTACGCTTCGTGCAGATCTATCATGGCGCCGGTTCCAAGTGGGATGCGCACGCCAAGATCGAATCAAACCACTCCGGCCTTTGCGCCTCCATGGACAAGCCTGTCGCTGGCCTCATCAAGGACCTCAAGGCCCGCGGCCTGCTCGAAGATACGCTCGTCGTCTGGGGCGGTGAATTCGGCCGTACCCCGATGTCCGAAAAGGGAGATGGTCGCGACCACAACCCGACCGGCTTCACGATGTGGATGGCCGGCGGCGGCGTCAAAGGCGGCCAGACCATCGGCAGTACCGACGACCTCGGTCTGCGTGCCGTCGAGAATCCTCTCCATGTCCATGACCTGCACGCGACCATCCTCTGGCTGCTCGGCATCGACAACATGGGCCTGACCTATCGCTACAAAGGCCGCCCGGAACGCCCCACGCAGAACGAAGGCGAGCCGTATAAGAAGATCGTCGGTTAGGCTGCGCCTGCACCGACGATCAGGGGTAGGGGTAGGGATGGGGGTAGGGGTAGCTAATAATGGTAGGGTCAGCACTGCGTGCTGACCTAGGGTCTGTCTTGGGAGATGCAGCTAGGTCGGCACGCAGTGCCGACCCTACCCGATGCAAACAAGGCCGGACATCCCAGATGATCTCATTGCCTTCGGTAGGGTTGAGCGCCCTCGCTCAACCGCGGCTGACCAAGGGTGGTCAGCCCTACCCAAAGACCGTGCCATGCGTAGTTCCATTCAGTCCTCCACGCAGTCCTCAACGCAGCCCTCAATTCTGTCCTCCCATTTTGCCACTGTCATCCGTCATCTGTCATCGATTCAACCATCCACGCTGCCCCTATCCCAATGCATGCACTCCCCCGATACTCGATACTCCATACTCGATACTCTCAGCATTCCTCCCAACCGCCAGCCGCTAACCGCCAGCCGCTAACCGCCAACCGCTGACGCCTACCGTTTAATCCGTCCCAACTTCTCCCCTGCGGCCCGCAGCGTATCCTCTTTCTTGGCGAAGTGGAAACGGATATAGCGGTGCTCGGGTTCACGGAAGAACGAGGATCCCGGCACACCGGCGACGCCGATATCCTTGATCAGCCATTCGGCGGCTTCGGTGTCGGTCTTGAAGCCGAGCGGCGAGATATCGAGCAGCGAATAATACGCGCCCTGCGGCTCGGTGAACTTCAACCCGGTCTGCGCGAGGATCGACGTGAACAGCGTGCGCTTGGCGGCGTAGAGCTCGCCGAGCCCGGCGTAATAAGAATCCGGCAGCTCGAGTCCGGCCACCGCGGCTTCCTGCAGCGGAGCAGCCGCGCCAACGGTCAGGAAGTCGTGCACCTTACGGGCCTGGGCGATGACGTGCGGGGCGGCCTGGACATAGCCGAGACGCCAGCCGGTAATCGAATAGGTCTTCGAGAGCGAATTGCAGGTGATCGTGCGTTCGAAGGCGCCAGGCAAGGCGGCGAAGTGCACATGGGTATTCGGGGCGTAGACGATGTGCTCGTACGGCTCGTCGGTAATCACGAAAGCATCGTACTGCTCGGCGAGGCGGAGAATCGTCATCAGCTCGTCGCGCGTAAAGACCTTGCCACAAGGATTGGAGGGATTGCAGACGATGATCGCCTTGGGCTTCTGCGCGAAGGCCTTCGCGAGCTCGTCTGGATCGAAGGCGAAGTCGGGCGCGCGTAAGGGCACATAAATCGGCTCGGCGCCGGAGAGTATGGCGTCGGCGGCGTAGTTTTCGTAGAACGGCGAGAAGACGATGACCTTGTCGCCCGGATTACAGGCGGTCATCATCGCGACCATCATCGCTTCGGTACTGCCACAGGTCACGACGAGATGCTGGTCCGGGTCGATCTCGAGGCCGCTGAAACGATTAATCTTCGCGGCCAGCGCTTTCCGGAAACGCGGTGCGCCCCATGTGACAGCATATTGGTGATGCGGGCCGCGGGTGGCACGCTCCAAGGCGGCGAGCAGTTCCTCGGGCGGATCGAAGTCAGGGAAACCCTGCGACAGGTTGATGGCGCCATGCTGATTGGCCAAGCGGGTCATCCCGCGGATGACAGATTCCGTAAAACCGGCGAGACGGCGGGCGGTCGAAGGCATGCCCGGACGCTACGAACAGGCACCTTGCAGGCAATCCGAGAGGAATCGGACAGTGACGGCACCCCAAAAGGATACTCCGCCACGATTGACCCTAGGCCCTCCCACCTCTCAAACTCACCCTTCAGCGGAACCCATTCCGCCCCTCCCCTGTCCTATCAGAAGATGCGTCGTCTCGTCCCCCTTTTCCTCGGTATCGCGGCATTGGCTTCAGCCCAATCGGTCCCGACCTGGACGTTTGACGGAACGGCCCGACCAGAACTGACCTCGGTCGGAAACGTGCAGTTCAAGCAACCCGGACCTCGTCGCCCGGACTATCCTCGTTTCGAGCAGACAAATGCAGCCGCGGCCTTCGACGGCAAAGGCGCACACCTCGAAATCAAGGACTCTGGCGCTGGCAGCCTCTTCGACTTCAAGAATGGCGAAGCGATCACGCTCGAAGCGTGGGTGAAGCCCGAGGGGCTCCGCAAGGGCGAGAATGCCTATGTCATCGGCAAGGGCCGCACCAATCCCAAGGCAGCCAATCCCAGCAACCAGAACTGGGCACTGCGCCTCCGCGTGCTCTATGAGACCGCGTGCCTCAACTTCCTGTTCGCCACGCCGTCCGGTGCCGGAATTAAGTGGCATCGCTGGACCACGCCGACCGGTTTCGCAAACGACGGACGTTGGCACCACGTCGCCGTCTCTTACGCATTCGGCAAACCCGAGAGCATCCGCGGCTGGATCGACGGCAAGGAGATCAAAGGCTCTTGGGACATGGACGGCGCGACGACCGACGAACCCGTCGTCGACGACGCCCCAGTCTGGATTGGCTCCTCGATGGGCGGACTCGCCAACAGCAGCTTCCGTGGCTCGATCGATGACATCCGCCTGCATCGCACCCTTGTCCCTGCGGAAGAAATCGCCGGACGCTTCGCCTCCACCCTTCCGCCCGTCACGAAAGCTGAAATAGCCCAGGTGAGCGCCAGCCCCAACGCAGGTAACGACAGCGCTAGCGGCGTGAAGACTGCCAAGTCCGCGGAAGTCGTCCGCAAGGCGCCGAAGATTGACTGGACCGCCGTCACCAACGGGCAGGTGCGCGTCGAGCTCTGCGAAGACTGGAAGCCGACAGCTAACGTCTGGCCCGACAAGGCGCCCGTCGTCACCGACAGTTACGCGGCGCTGGCCTTCGGCTTCGCGCGCGTACCAGAGAAGTACGTCGACACCGGCGTACGTGCTGAACGCGGCCATCCTTACCTGCTGCGCGCCCTCGCCGTCGTAAAAATTCCGGAGGGCAAGCATCGCCTGCTCCTCCGCGGCCGCGGTGCCTCGGCACTCTTCATCGACGGCAAGCTGCAAGTGCAGACGCCCTTCCCTCCCGCGCAGACCGACAACAAGCCGATTAAGGATCAGGACGGGTATCTCGACCTCGGCGGCGAATTCCGCTTCGCGCCTCCGGGCAACCGTGATGCCTGGGTCGAATTCGAATCCAAGGGCGGCGAACACCGCGTCATCCTTGAGACCGTCGTCGGCTTCGTGATTAATAATAAAGGCTCACGCCGCCGGCCCGAACTCGGCGAGACCATCGCCGCCATCTCTCTCGCTGGACGCAAGGACTGGCAGCTGCTGACGCCCTCCTCCGATACGCCACCCTATAACGACGCCGGCTGGACCGCCTACGCCGCTCAGGAGGAAGAGCGCCTAGGCAAGATTGACGCCGCCGCGCGTGCCGCCGCGCGCGCCCGTGAAGGCGAATATTGGCAAAAACGGCGAGACGCCGCGCAGAAGTGGCTGGCACAGACGCCGGAGACCCCCGTACCTCCGCTGGCCGACGGCTTCCCGGCGAACAACCCGATCGACCATTTCATCGCCGAGAAACTCGTCGGCTATCAGGCGCAGATGAAGTCGGTGAAGTCGGGCGGAGTGGATTTCTACGCCAAGGTCTTTCCCATCTTCGAAGCGAGCTGCCTTGAATGCCACCAAGGCGGCAAAGCCAAAGGCAAGCTGCACCTCGACACGCGAGCTGGCGCACTCAAAGGCGGCAAGTCCGACGGGGCAGCGATCATTCCCGGCGACCCCGCTAAGAGTCCGTTGCTGTTGCGCGTCAAGTCGCTGGACCCCGACGAATTCATGCCGCCAAAGGGTCATCGACTCGCCGCGACTGATGTCGCCGCCATCGAGCAGTGGATCAAGGAAGGCGCCATCTGGCCCGACTACCGCACCCTGCCGACCCAGCTCATGCCGCTCAGCGAGGACCTCGTCTTCCTCCGCCGCGTCACCCTCGACACCGTCGGCGTACCGCCCAGCCTCGCCGAGATCGAGTCCTTCACGACGGATTCCTCCGCGGACAAGCGCGCGAAGGCCATCGATCGCCTCCTACGCGACGCACGCGCGGCCGATCATTGGATGGGCTACTGGCAGGATGTGCTCGCCGAGAACCCCAACATTCTGAATCCCACATTGAATAACTCAGGGCCGTTCCGCTGGTGGATTTACGAATCCCTCGCCGACCGGAAGCCACTCGACTTGATGGTCACCGAACTCCTGCGCCTCAAGGGCACATCCGCCTCCGGCGGCCCGGCCGGCTTCGGCATTGCCTCACAGAACGACGTACCCATGGCGGCCAAGGCCACCATCGTCACAACGGCCTTCCTCGGCATGGAGACCAAGTGCGCCCGTTGCCACGATGCCCCGGCCCACGCCGCCAAGCAGGAACAGGTCTTCGCCCTCGCGGCCCTCCTTGAGACCAAGGCCGTAAAGGTCCCCCTCACCAGCAGCGTTTCGATGGCCAAGCTCCGCGAAGGAGGCCGCAAGCCCCTCATCGAAGTCACGCTCGAACCAGGCGCGTCCGTTGAGCCGCACTGGCCGTTCCCGGAACTCTCCCAAGAAAGCGTCGCCGACGAACTCGCCCGCGACCCGAAGGACCCGCGCGACCGCCTCGCGACGCTCATCACCGCCCCGCAGAACGAACGCTTTGCGCAGGTGATGGCCAATCGCCTCTGGGCCCGCCTGATGGGCCGCGGCCTCGTCGACCAGCCCTGGGATTGGGAACGTTCCAAGAACTCGCATCCGGAGCTGGTACGCTGGCTCGGGCGCGAGCTCGTGCGCAGCGGCTATGACGCCGACCACATCCTACGACTAATTCTCAACTCGCACGCCTACCAGCGTGCGACGGATGCCTCACAGAAGCAGACCAGCCCGCTCTTCGCTTCGCCGGCCCCGCGTCGGCTTAGCGCCGAACAGGTCGTGGACTCGATGTTCTCCACAACTGGCAAGCCCTTCCACACGGAAGAGGCCAGCCTCGATATCGACAGCATCCGCGAGCAGACGAACTCCGTCACGCTCGGCCATCCGCATCGCGCCTGGATGCTTACCTCGACGTCCAATGAGCGTGACCGACCCGCCCTCGCCCTGCCCCGCATCCAGGCCGTCTGCGACGTCCTCGCGGCTTTCGGCTGGCGAGCCAGCCGCCCGGACCCGATCACCGACCGCGAGAGCGCGGCGAACTCCCTGCAGCCCGCGATCCTCAGCAACGGCACCATGGGCACCTGGGTCACGCGCCTCAGCGACGACCATGGCGTGACGGCGATGGCCCTCGAAGCCAAGTCGCCCGAGGCGCTGACCGACGCCCTATTCCTGCGCCTACTCTCGCGCCATCCGACCGCGACGGAGCAGACGAAATATTCCGCCTATCTGGCCGAAGGCTTCGCCGGCCGCGTCCTGACGCCTGCGGCCAAGCCCGTCGTCTACCTGCGCAAACCGGAATATTACGTCTCCTGGTCCAATCATCTCAACGACTTGGCCACCACCGTGCGCATGCAGCAGGAAGCCGCCGCCCGCAAGGGCGACCCGGCGACCGATCGCCTGACGACGGAATGGCGCCGCCGCGCCGAAGACGTCGTCTGGGCCCTCGTCAACTCACCCGAATTCATCTACAACTGATCCCATGGACCGCCGCTCCTTTCTTACCGCTCTCGGTCTCGCCCCCTTCGCCGCTTCGCCGCTCCTGGCCTCCGCCGAAGCAGCGGGACCCAAAGGCAAAGCCGAGCATTGCATCTTCATCTGGCTCGGAGGCGGCATGGGCCAGGTCGACACCTTCGACCCGAAGGCGCTTGGCGACAACAAAGCCACGACCAAGAAGCGCGGTTCCCTCTATCCTTCCATCGAGACCTCCGTGCCGGGCGTGCGCCTCTGCGAGCACCTGCCGCGCACGGCCAGGCTCATGGAGCACGTGACCGCGGTCCGCTCGGTCAACCACAAGGTCATCGACGAGCACGCCTTCGCGACGAACCTCGTGCACACCGGTCGCATGATCAGCGGCAACGCGACCTATCCCTCCATCGGCTCGATTGTAGCGAACCGCCGTGGCGCCGCCGACCCGAGCGTCCCGGCCTACATGCTCATTGGCTACCCGAACGTCAGCCGCGGCCCGGGCTTCCTCGGTATCAAGGATGGCTATATCTACCTCGTCGACACCGAGACCGGCCCGAACGGCTTCACGACGCCGAGCGACATCGATCAGGCGCAGAAGGATCGCCGCCAGGACCTCCTCGGCTCGCTCGGCGGCAAGGCCCCTGACGGTTCCGCCCTGGCCGAATACGCCGAAGCGCAGCACGAGGCGTTCCGACTCGCGGGCCCCTCGTTCATGCGCCACTTCGACCTAAAGAAGGAATCGGCCGACACCCGTCAGTCGTACGGCGGTGAGTTCGGCCAGCGCTGCCTCCTTGCCCGTCGCCTGATTCAGGGCGGCGTGCGCTTCGTCGAAGTCTCCCACAACCTCAACTTCATCAATGGCTCCGGCTGGGACGTGCATAACGATGGCATCAACAACCAGCACATCCTCATCCGTGAGCTGGACAACGCGATCGCCGGCCTGATCGAAGACCTTAAGCGCACGGGCATGCTCGAGAAGACCCTGCTGGTCATCGGCACGGAGTTCGGCCGCCCGCCGGAGTTTGACGCCAAAGGCGGACGTGGCCACCAAGGCACGGCCTTCTCAATGATCCTCGCCGGCGGCGGGCTGAAGCACTGCGGTGCCTACGGACAGACCGATGACTTTGCCAAGACCGTGATCAAGGATCCCGTCAGCATCCCAGATTTCCACGCCACAATCCTCGCCGCGATGCAGGTCGATACTTCCAAGGATCTCATGGCCGGCGCGCGTCCAGTGCCCATCACCGACGGCGGCAAGGCGATTGCGAGGCTGTTTTAAAGTAAAAGGAGCTGGCGGCTAGCGGTTGGCGGTTGGAAAAGACGATGCACCAAAGGGAAACCGGAGACCGGATGATTGGCTGGGGTGGATGACAGAGGACTGAATTGAGGACAGAGGGCAGATTTCCTGAACCCGTACCTGAACCTGATCACCCGTACCTGGCTCCTGATGGCTGAGACCCGAGACCTGAAAATGGGCACCCCAGCCAATCATCCGGTCTCCGGTTCCCCTTTGAGTTACCTTCGGCCCTGGGTAGGGACGGCTCTCCGAGCCGTCCGTTCGCCCGGTGAGGTACGAACGTCAATAGGCTCAACGGCGGGCTCGGAGAGCCCGCCCTACCTTCAGCCCCTCAGCGGTGGTCTGGCTTCCAGTGATTCACGCGGTTCACGAGATACTTCACGTAGATATCGGAATCGTTGAGGCAAGGAATCTGCGCGAAGTGCTCGCCGCCGGCATGGATGAAGGTCTCCTTACCTTCTTCGCGGATTTCCTCGAGGGTCTCGAGGCAATCGGACGTGAAAGCGGGGCACATGACCAAGAGGTTCTTGGTGCCTTCTTCGGGCAGGGCTTCGAGGCGTTTATCGGTATAAGGCGAAACCCACTTCTCACCGGCCAGACGAGACTGGAAGGAGAGTTCGTACTGGGACTCCTTGAGGCCGGCGGCGGCCACGAAAAGGCGCGTCATCTCGACGCACTGGTGGCGATAGCAGGTCGCCTGACAGGGGCTGTAATGGGAGCAGCAGTCCTTCATCTTCATGCAATGGGCCTTCGAAGGGTCGCCCTTGCGCAGGTGGCGCTCCGGCAGGCCGTGGTAAGAGAAGAGAAGCTTGTCGAACGGCTTGCTCAGCCAAGGCTGGGCGGATTCGACCAAGGCGTCGATGTAAGCCGGGTCGTTGTAGAACGGCTGCAGGACGTGATACTTCAGACCAGGGGCGAGACGCTTGAGTTCTTCCTGCACCTTGACGACGACGGTCTCGTACGAGGACATGGCGTAGTGCGGGTACTGGGGCATCACGAACAGGTCATCGATGCCGGCGGCGATCACCTTCTCGACGGCTTCAGCACAGGAGGGCGTGCCGTAACGCATACCCATGATCACCGGCAGGCCCGTGGCCTTCTCCAGCTTGGCGCGCAGCTTGTCGGTCGTGACCACCAAAGGCGAACCCTCGGGGGTCCAGACGCTGGCGTAGGCGGCGGCGCTCTTCTTCGGACGGGTGCGAAGGATGATGCCTTCCAGGAGCAGCCAGCGGAGCGGGGCCGGATAATCGATGACGCGGTCGTCGTTCAGGAATTCACGGAGATAGTTCCGCACGTCGGGCACGGAAGTGCTCTTCGGCGAACCAAGATTCAGCAGCAGGATACCTTTACGGGACATAGGGGCAAAAGAGGCGGGACGGCGGACGATGTCAAACGCCAGAGGCAACCACGGCGTCGACGACGGCCTGGAAGGTCTCGATCCGGGCCTGGGGCGTGATGCCGTGGCCCAGATTAAAGATATGCCCGAGGTCCCCGGCGTTATCGGCCAGCACGGCCTTGGTCGCGGCAGAGGCCGCGGCGGGCTCACCAGTCATGAACTCGGGATCGAGGTTACCCTGCAGGCAGATCGGACGGCCGGCCAGTTGACGCACCTGTGAGAGGGGCATGGTCCAATCGACGCCGAGGCACGGCACGCCGGTCTGGGCGAGCGCGGCGGCCTGCGGGGACTTGCCCTTGGCGTAAAGGATGACCGGGGCGCCGGCGGGCAGGCGTTCGAGTACCGCGCGGATATAGCGGAGCGAGAACTCCTCGTAGTCGGCGCCGGTGAGCGCGCCGGCCCAGCTGTCAAAGATTTGGATCGCATCGGCGCCGGCGGCGAACTGGCGAGTGAGGTATTGCGCGACAGCGTCGGTCAGAATCTCGAGGATGCGGTGCATCATCTTCGGGTCGGCCTTGATCAGCGCCTTCGTTTTGGGGAAATCCTCGGAACCGCCGCCTTCGACGAGGTAACAGGCGAGCGTCCAGGGCGAACCGGCAAAACCGAGCAAGGTCTTGTTCAGGCCGAGCTCTTTGCGAAGGATTGCGAGGGCATCGTAAACATATTGCAGACGGTCGGCGGAGCCTTCGAGCTTCAGCGTGGCTACGTCGGCCGGCGAGGCCAGCGCGCGCTCCATGGCGATGCCGCCTTCGTCGCGGAAACGATAACCGACGCCCAAGGCCTCGGGGATCACCAAGATATCCGAGAAAAGGATGGCTGCATCGAGCTGCGGGAAGCGGCGGAGCGGCTGGAGCGTGACCTCGACCGCGAGTTCGGGCGTACGGACCATCGTGACGAAGTCCGACTTCGCCTTGAGGGCGCGGTATTCGGGCAGGTAGCGACCGGCCTGACGCATGATCCAGACCGGAGCCCGGTCATGGGGCTGTCGGCGGAGGGCGGCGAGGAAGCGGTCGCGGGAGTTCATCAGGACCCCTTGAGCCAATCCTGTGGTTTCAGATAATGCGAGAGCAGACGTTCTTCCGGGGTGCCGGCGACGGGTTGGTGTCCATAGTGCCACTGCACGCGGGGCGGGAGGGACATCAGGATCGACTCCGTCCGGCCGCCGGACTGCAGGCCGAAGATCGTCCCGCGGTCGAAGACCAGGTTGAATTCGACGTAGCGTCCGCGGCGGACCTCCTGCCAGTTGCGCTCGCGCTCGCCATAGGGGGTGTCCTTGCGGCGGCGCAGGATCTCGGCGTAGGCCGGGCCGTAGGCGTCGCCCACCTTCTGCATCATCGCAAAGGCCGATTCGAAACCGCCCTCGGTGAAGTCGTCAAAGAACACGCCGCCGATGCCACGTTGCTCCTGGCGGTGCTTCAGCAGGAAGTAGTCGTCGCACCAGGTCTTAAACTTCGGAAAATGAGCGCCCGTAGCTTTCTCCGCAGCGCGATGCCAAGAGACCGCATCCTCATCGAAACCGTAATAAGGCGTCAGGTCGAAGCCACCGCCGAACCACCAGACCGGATCGGGGCCATCGGTGCAGAAGAAGCGCACGTTCATGTGCGACGTCGGGCAATAAGGGTTGAGCGGATGCTGGACGACCGAAACACCCATCGCGCGGAAGCCCTTGCCGGCGAGATCCGGACGGGCGATGGTGGCGGACGGAGGGAGTGCGTGCCCGCGGACGTCCGAGAAAGCCACCCCGCCCTTTTCGATCACCGACCCACCGGAAATGACGCGGGTACGACCGCCGCCGCCTTCGGCACGCTTCCAGTCATCGGTGATGAACCTGGCCTTCCCATCGACTTCCTCGAGCGTCGCGCAAAGGCGATCCTGCAGGCCGGTCAGGTAGTTTCTGACGAGATCGGGGTTCATGGTGACGGTATCCAATACGAGCCTGCGGGGCGGGTCAACGAAGCCTCATCCGACCGGCACGATTCCACGTCCTCTTATCGGCCTTATGCGGCAACTTCTAGGTATACCTTGATGGGAACCCGCAAATCGGCAGGTTCAGACCACGTCATGAACCCGGAATTCAAGCTCTACCTGCTCTTCTGCCTGGCAGGCGTATGCGCCCTGGGGCTGCCATGGTGGGCTTGGCGGCGCGTGAAGAGCCTCGAGAAGAAGTATGGCCGCATCCTGCTGGTCCGCGGCGTGACCGGCGCGCAGGCTGCGCGCATCGTGCTCCTCCGCGGCGAGATCCCGATGGTCGACGTCGACGAAAGCACCATCGCCGTGACGGACTTCTACTCGGCGCACGAACCCGCGATCAAACTCTCCAGCGGCGTCTATTCCGGCAAGCGGCTCTTCGACGTCGCGCGCGCGGCCCGCCTCGCCGGTCACGCGCTGCAGCACCGTGATCGCAAACTCGGCGGGCTCGCCTCATGGGATTCGTTCATGATCCTCTGGGGCAACGCCTGGCCGATCCTCATGGTCATGCTGCTCTTCACCGGCGAAGGCCGCTTCATGATCGCCGCCGCAGGCTTTTCGGCCATCGCGGTCTTCCTCGCCATCTGCCACCTTCTGAAGCACACGCACGTCCAGGACGCCGCCCGCCGCGGTCGACGCGAACTAGACGGAGCCAAACTGCTCGACGGACACCCCGACGAAGAAGTCGACGCGGCTTTCTTGGCCGCGCGATTGGACCATATGGCCCTGCCCTATTCAAAAACGTGGCTAAGGCTGCTTTTTTCCTGAGCAGGACGGCTACAGGCGCCCTACGGCGGGCCTAATGCCGACGTGAGCAGCGGTTTACGGCTTCCCAGCCTTACATCTCTAACCAACATCAGGCCAGACGTCATGCTCTCCAAGCCCAGCCGCCTTCAGACCGCCCTCCTGATGCTCCCGACATGGGGATTCGCCCACGCGGTACTGATTTTCAAGATACTCCCGACTCCGGCGAGGGGAGCACTGAATCCTGACGCCGTCGCGCCCTTCATTCCTCTTTTAATCCTGACGGCAATCGCCGCGGCCATCGCCACATTCATCACCGCTCGACGGGCATCCGCCCTCGGCTGGAAGAAGCCGCAGCTTCTTGGGCTACTCATCCACTTGCCATTCGTGGGAGCGGGACTGGCGCTCTGGATTACCGCGACGGGAGACGAACAAGAAAGCGAGCCCGCCTCGCCTACGAGCGTCGCGGGACGTCTCGTGGTACCATTTATCCTAGGATTCCTTGCCTGCCTCGCCCTCACCTGGGGGTTCGACACCCTTGAGAAAACCAGCCGGATTCCCCTCGGCCTAAAACAGACCGGCGGCTACTTTGGCTTGGCGATCTTCGCCGGCCTCCCCTTCGCGACGGGCGTGAGCAGCGGCGTGACCCTCCGCCGAGCCGGCGGCACTTTCGGCCAGGCGATCGGCGCTTCCATGACGCTTATCGGTACGGTCGTCCTCATCCTTTGCGCCTGCTTGATGGAAGGCATCGTCTGCGTCTTCATGGCCGCGCCGATCGGGGCGACCCTCGCCTTCCTCGGCGCGACCGCGGGCTTCTTTCTCGCGCGCACCAAGGCCGCCGACGGCACCCTGCAGTCGGCCGCTTGGCTGGCCATCGTCGCGCTCGTCGCGCTCGAAGGCTGGAATCCGCCGGCAGCGCTCGAAGATAGCACCACGACCGAGATCGTGATCGACGCCCCGGCGGCGCGCGTCTGGGCTGAGCTGCACGACATCCGCGACCTGCCGAAGACGAAAAACCTCCTCTTCCAGTTCGGCGTCGCTCACCCGATAGGCACGGTGACGGACGGACAAGGCGTCGGGGCCGCGCGCCTCTGCCAGCTCAGCACTGGCGATATGCCGGAGATCATCACCGTCTGGAAACCTGGACAGGAGCTGCGCTTCAAGGTACTCTCGACGCCGCCTTCGATGCGTGAAACCGGTTTCTTTGGGAAGACCATCGATACGACCCACCTCCATAGCGCCTACGCCAGCCTCGACGGAGGCTTCAAGCTGACCACCCTGCCCGATGGCCGCACCCGCCTCGTCGGCGAAAGCCGTTACCTCCTGAACATCGCCCCGGCCGCCTATTGGAATCTCTGGACCAAGGAAATCGTCCATAGCGTCCACCGCCGGGTGATGGAACACGTCAAGACCAGGGCGGAAAGCGGACCCAAGGCCTGAAAAAGGCCCATGGAGGGGCTGGGCGGAAACTTCGCCTTGGTCGCGGAGTTATAATCCATATAAAGACCCCATGAACTCGAACCGACTCTTCGCGATCTTCAGCCTCATTATCCTAGCTGGCGTCAGTTACGCTATCTACCAGTGGGTCCAGCCAGAAACCGCCCCGCTGATGAAGAACACGGCCAAGAAGACTGGCTCACCGGTCTCCAAACTGACGATGGAGAAAAGCCAGATCCGCACCGCGAAGCCCCTCCACCTCAGTCGCAAGGACGACGTCGGCACGGACGTGGAAGAAAAAGATCTCGCGAAGCAGTCCAAGCCCGTCGCCGAACTCGATGCCAAGTTCGCCACTTGGCGCGACGACGGGAAGAAGGCTGTCGAAGAGATGTTCGGCGGAGATCGCCAGAAAATCGGGGACGCCTTCCGCGCCGCGATGCAGAACGACGAATTCAAGGCCAACTATGGACACATGCGTGAACTCGAAGCGCAATATCGTACAGCTACTGACGACAAGAAGCAGGCCATCATGGATGAACTCGCCGAAGTCCGTAATCGTGGCCTCGGTATGCTCAAGCAGTCCGGCGCTGGTGCGCCCTCCACAGCCGCACCGACCGTCACAATCACCGGCGGGTCCGTCAACGCACCTGGCGTCGTGACGACGCCCGCCGCCGCTCCGGCCCCCGCTCCGGCTCCGCCCATCGTCTTCCAGTAAGGTCGACGACGGCCTGAACGCCGTCCGCACCTCATGAAAGATTTCCTCGTCCGCCGACCCCTGCTCATAGGCCTACTCCTGTTCGTCTTGGCATGGGTGGCGTCAACCTGGATCATGTCAGTCAGGTCCGAAGGCAAAGCGACCGGCCGAAATCCAGCGGTCAGCGGTAACAATAAGCCCTCAGTTGGACCCCGCCCTGCCGTCGTTGCGCCCCGCGGGATCCAAGGACTCACGGTAGACGATAAGCATAACATCTCCGCCGACGGACGTCCGCCCAATGCACGCCGGGAAGGCATCATCCGGACGGGCCTAGGCGAGATCCAAGAGATGCAGCAGATGAACAAGGCGGTCTTCGACGACGCGGCCAAACGCTGGAATGCCCAGCCTCGCGTGAAGGAACTTATCGCCCAGTGGAAAGAACTGGAAGAAGCATGGAAGACGCAGGAAGACGAGGCCAAGGAGGTCGTCGTGCCCCGCATGGATTCGATGTGGAAGGAAGCGCTCGGCTTGCTCCGTGAAGAAGTCGAGAAGGCCGCCCGCGAAGCCGATACGGGCGTCAAGTAGTCGCGAAGCGCGCCAGCTCGGCGCGGAATTCCGTTAGCACCGCCTGTGTCCGCGCGAAGCCCGCGTGCGGCTCGCCCGTGGCTTCGTCCATGTAAAGGTCACGGCGCACTTCGATCATCAGCGATTTGACGCGGGGGTCTTTGCCGAAAAAACGGTTCGGGACCATCGCGCCGCTGAACGGTACGTCGACGCCGACATCGTATCCATGAGCGCGGAAGAAATCGGTGGCCAGATCCCGCAGCGCCGGGGGCGTATGTCCGGGCTGCGTGCCGACACCGATCTCAGGCGGCGCGGAGAAATCGACCTGCGTCGGCAGCACGCCCGTCGGAAACGAATGTGCGTCGAGGAACACGCATCGGCCGAAGCGTGCGAGTCGCTCCGCCGCGGCTTCGTCGAGCCGGCGATGGTGCGGCCAGTAATAAAGATCGAGCAGTTCCGCGCGACGCGCCGACGAAAGCCACCGCAGCGGCCTGCCGTCACAAGTATTTACATACGTCGCGCCCATACCCACGGCGGCACAACGTTCGAGGCGATCTTCGGCGAATCGCTCGACGTCGACGACGAGACGGGAGACTTCCGCCCTCAGGACATCGTCCGCGGCGACGCCTTCGGCGTACAATGCGCCGGTATGCCAGTCCGTGAGCCGAAGGATTTCTCGGTCCAGGTCATCATTGGAAATCAGGAATTCCATGCGCTCATGGGCGGGAATCACCACGGAATCGTGGGGAATATGGATAAATAGGGGGGTCATTAGGGAATTTATCCCAACATTAAGCCCAGATTAAGCGTTAAAGCATTGATGAATAATGTCATAACTTGATTTCAAATCTTGCAACTGTTGCGGGAATGTGGGGTTTTAAATGCGAACCCCTAATCCAATACACACATGAAACTGAAACTCGCATTCCTCCTGGCCCTGATCTCCTCGGCCGGCCTCATCGCTGCCGACGCTCCGGCCGACGCCCCTAAGGGCGACGCCAAGAAGGGCGAAAAGGGCAAGAAGGGCGCCCCGCAGAAGCCTGAGTCCGTCGACGAAGCCACCTGGAAGAAGTTCCTGGACGCTTCCAAGGCCGCCTCTAACGACGCTGCCGTGAAGTCCGCCGAAGAAAAGGCTAAGGCCGATCCTAAGGACGCCGACGCTCGCAAGGCTCTCATGGAAGCCCGCAAGGCTGCCGTGCTGAAGGCCGACGCCTCCCTCGAGTCCGTCTTCAAGGCCCTCGAAGAAGCCCACGGTAAGGGTAAGGGCGACAAGGGCGGCAAGAAGAAGAAGGGCGAAGAGCCTGCTGCCAAGTAATCTTCGGATTACAGGCCTAAACAAGACCCCGGTTCGCCGGGGTCTTTTGTTTGGGGACGAAAACGAGGTGATGGCGGTTAGCGGTTGGGTAAGACACTCCAGGTCCCGGGTCTCGGCCGTCGGGAACCTGGTCCAGGTGCTCAGGTTCAGGTACAGGTTACAGGCCCGATTCCCGAACCTGATCCTGCACCCGCACCAGCAGCCGAGACCTGAGGATGACATCTGGTCTCCGGTTCCCTTGGATGAGAATGCCTTCCCAACCGCTAACCGCCAAAACCTTGGGCCATTTCTGGTGTTACCTATGCATGCGCACCCCTGCCCTCCTCCTCGCCCTTTTTGCCACGACCTCGATCTTCGCTGCCGATGAGCCCAAGGCCGATGCCCCCAAAGCCGAAACGGCCGTCGCCAAGCCGGCCGCGAAAGCCGCCCCTAAGGCGAAGAAGCTAATGGGCATCCCAGAAATTCCCGAGGGCGTCTCCATCGAGGACGGCGTGAAACTGCAAAACGCGTGGGTCAAGGCCCAGGAGGACCCCTCCCTCAAGGCCGGCGAAGAGAAGCCGAAGGGCGAAGCGGACGGAAAGAAGAAGAAAGTCAGCCCCCGTGCTGCCGCCGACGAAGCCCTTACCAAGGCGATGATGAAGGCCGACCCCTCCCTTAAGCCCGAACTCGTCCGCACGTACCTCGAAGCCTCGCACCAGAAGGCGAAAGACCCGACGAAAGGTAAGAAGAAGTAAGAGAGCCGCAGAATCGAAGACTGAGTCGATGACAGAGGACTGCATCGAGGACAGAATAGACAAAACACCACTCGGCTAAGCCCCGTTTCGCTCGTTCATCAGTCTGCCCTCTGTCATCGACTCCGTCCTCGATTCAGCCTTCAATCCTTAATCACTCATGCGCTTCGTCCTCCTTCTTTTCGCCGCCCTGTTCGCCCTGAGTGGCTTTGCCGCCGACACTCCGGCCGACACCCCGGCGGCTAAGAAGCCTGCCCGCCAGGCCAAAAGCCAGAACCAACTTCCCGACAGCGTCGTCGGGGTTCCTGACGAGGAGTACGCCAAAATCCGCCGAGCGCTGATGATGTCTTACGGCAACGAAACCATCTCGGCCGCCCGCAAGCGCCTCGCCGAGCTCAAGGAACGTACCCGTTTCACCACTGGTCGAAACGAAGCCGAAGACCTCCGTCTGGATTTCGAGAAAGCCCGCGATGAGATGGTAAAAGCGACGCTCGATTCCGTGCTGAAGATCGACCCGTCGATCAACAAGGATTCCGTGGTGTTCACGCTTAACGCCGTCGAAGAGGCCACCAAGAAGCGCGGCCAGGAAGCGACGCAACGGGCCCGCGAGAAAGAAGCCGAGGAGGCAAAGGAGCGAAAGAAGTCTGCTCCAGAAGCCAAACCCGACACGCCCGGCGCCAAAGCAGATGAATCGAAGCCAATGACGACGGCCCAGCTACTAGCCGACGTTGAAGGCGTCTCGCCCGAAGACATGAAGAAATTCCGCGTTGCCGCCCTCGCCGCCCAGAAGGACCCTCAGGTTAAAGAACTGAAAGCCAAGCAGAACGAAATGCGTAAGCAGGCTGAGTTCGCCTCTGTCGACGAGAAGAAGAATATGCGCAGCGACTTCGAAGTCCTAACGGCGGACATGCGTAAGGCCAACATCGCTGCCATCGGTAAGGCAGCCCCTTCCCTCGCCAAGGAAACCCTTGAAAAGATCATGGAAGCCATCGAAGAGCGCACCAAGACTGCGGCCTCAAAAAAGGCGACGACCAAGTCCACCAAGACCCCGCTCAAGCCCTTCCCGTTCGGGGATAAGAAGTGAGACGCGGCGCCAAGGACGCCGCGAGGGGTAGGGGTAGGGGTAGGGACACGGACAGGAGCCAAGCATGAGGCAAGTCTCGGGGACAGCTACAGGCTACTCTGCCCTGCGTCTGGATCTGCCCCTAGGTATCGAAACCTGTCCGTGTCCCTACCCCTACCTCTCATCAAACATCCATTCAGCCCTCTTGTTTAGTATCAACTTCCCCCCGTTGTTGGGGTTAACTTTATAACCCTCCCCTACCCCTATGAATAAGCTCTTCCCCCTGCTCTTTGCCGCCGCCATCGGTTCCGCCGCGACCTACTTCGTGATGGACGCTCGGCATTCCGCCGCTGTTCCCGCCGCGACTATCGCCGTCGAGAAGACCCCCACCCCCAAGTTCGCCGGAAAGTCCGCGACCCCCAGTGCCGAGACTCCAGCCTCAGACAGCCCGCGCAAATCCGGTGGCTCAAAGTTCGCCGGCAAAGGAAGCTTCCTTCCCGAAGAGATCGACGGCGTCACGCCTGAGCAGCTCAACAAGTGCAAGACGGCCATGTTTAAGACCTTCCAGGACGAAGGCGTCAAAGCCGCCCGCGAAAAGCTAACCGAACTCCGCAAGGAAGCCGAATATGCTTCCGACGACGAGAAGAAGAACCTGCGCACGCAATTCGAAGATGCCATGCTGGAAGTCCGCAAGGCGACCAAGGTCGCCATGATGGCAGCCGACGCCGATATCACCGACGACGCTGCCGACAAGGTCTTGGACGCCGTCGAAGAGCGCCTGAAGCAGCGCATGCAAAACGGTAAGAAGAAGTAATCGAAAAACAGAGGGGTGGGCTGACTGAATACAAGGGGTAGGGCTGACCACCCTTGGTCAGCCGTGTCTTTAGGTAGGGGCGCGACTGCGTCGCGTCCGTTCGCCGGGGAACGTGCGAATCACCGGGCATAATCCTTGGGCCCAGCCGACATCCTCAACCCACGGACGCCACGCAGTGGCGCCCCTACCCAAGACAAAAGATACCCACCAAAAGGGGGACCGGAGACTGGATGGTTAGCTGGAGGGGGTCGTTTCCCTCTGTCATCCGCCATCGATTCAGCCCTCTTGCATACCACCTCCCCTGTCCGATTCCGCCCATGGATTCCATTTTTCCGACCTAACCCCATTCAGTCTGGAACTCCCCCGACCGAATGGCATCTAATACCCCCATGTCCCCTCGCGTCCTTTCCCTCCTCGGATTGTCCCTGCTGGCCACCGTCTCCGGCCGTGCCCAGTCCGCCGACACGGTCTTCATCGAAGCCGAGTCCCTTGCCTCGCATGGCGGCTGGAAACTCGACACTTCCTTCACAAACATTGTCGGTTCGCCTTACCTTCTGGCCCACGGTCTGGGTAAGCCCGTCGCCGACGCCACGGGCTCGGTCCATATCGAGTCTGCCGGCGAATACCGCGTCTGGGTGCGCACCAAGGATTGGGTTGCCCACTGGAACGCCCCTGGTACGCCCGGACGATTCCAACTCATCGTCAACGGACAGCCCGTCGCCGCCGAGTTCGGCACCAAGGGCGCCGAGTGGAATTGGCAAGAAGGCGGCAAGGTCACCCTACCCGCGGGCGATGTGAAGCTCGCGCTCCATGACCTGACCGGTTTTGCAGGCCGTGCCGACGCCATCCTTTTCAGCAAGGACACCTCCTTTACCCCGCCCGAAGGCGAAGCGCTCGTCGCCGCCCGTTCGAAGTGGAACAACCCCAAGGGCCCTGAAGACCAAGGTGAGTTCGATCTCGTCGTCGTCGGCGGTGGTTACGGCGGCATGGGCGCGGCGCTCTCCGCCTCTCGTCAGTCTCTCAAGGTAGCCTTCATCCAAGATCGTTTCGTGCTCGGCGGTAACGGCAGCTCCGAAATCGGCGTCTGGGCGATGGGCGGCACCACCCGCGGCAAGTACCCTCACCTCGGCGAGATCATCGAGGAGATCGGTGATCGTTCGACCGATAGCCCTGGCCGCGTCGACAGCTTCGGCGACGACCTCAAGGAAAAGGTTGTTCGGAACGAGAAGAACATCACCCTCTTCCTCGGCCACTTCGCCACCGGCGTCATCATGGAAGGCAATCGCATCGCCGCCGTGAAGGCCATCGACGTCAAGACCGGCCTCGAGAAGGTCTTCCGCGCGAAGTTCGTGGCAGATACCACCGGACACGGCTGGGTCGGCGCCTACGCTGGCGCGAAGTATCAGATCGAAAAGGACAAGCGCATGGGCATGTCCAACATGTGGTTCTATCAGGACGAAGCGCAGGCCGTCTCCTGGCCTGCCACCCCATGGGCGTTACCGCTCGAGCTCGGCGACTTCCCTCCCCTCAATAAGTCCAAGGCAAAGATTGATGATAAGCCCTTCATGAAGGCCGAATGGTTCTGGGAATCTGGATTCGACCAGGACCCGATCAATGGCCTCGAGTATATCCGTGACTGGAATTTCCGTGCGATCTACGGCGCCTTCTCCGCGCTCAAGAACGGGGCGGAAAAGGATAAGTACGCCCACGCCGACCTCAAGTGGGCCTCCCACGTCGGCGGCCCGCGCGAATCCCGCCTGCTCACGGGTGATATCGTGCTGAACAAGCAGGACATCATCACGCGCAAGGAGTTCGACGACGGCTGCGTGCCGACCACCTGGGACATCGACCTCCACTACGCCCGCGAACAGTACGCCAAGAAATTCCCGGAAAACCCGTTCATCTCACGCGCTGCCTTCGGCTACGTCGGCGCGGACGGCAAAGGCATCGCCGCCGTGGACCGTCGCAACGGCTACCCGCTGCCCTACCGCCTGTTCTACTCCGAGAACATCGGCAACCTCTTCATGGCCGGCCGACATATCTCCGTCACACATGAGGCCCTCGGCACCGTCCGCGTGATGCGCACCATCGGCATGATGGGCGAGGTCGTCGGCAAAGCGGCCTACCTCGCCGTACGTGAGAACAGCGATCCGCGCGGCGTCTACCAGAAGCACCTCCCTGACCTCCTCAAGCTCCTGGAACAGCCTGGCCGCATGCGTCGCAGCGACCTGCGCTCGGACCTCTTCCTCGATACCTCGATTGCCGACTATAAGGAACTCCCCGTCGGCCGCATGAACCTTGATCTCACCAAGGGAACTCCGTCGAAGCTCAGCGAGGACGATGTCAAAGAACTCGCCAAACTCGGGGGTATCGTCGTCGACGACGCGCAGGCGAAGTACGAAGGCAAGTGGACCGAAGGCCACGGCCTCGCCCACCTCGGCGCGGGCTACCACTATGCCTCCGGCTCCGGCAATCGCGCCACCTACACTTTCGAGGTCAAGGACGCCGGTAAGTACGAGCTCCGCGGCTACTGGCAGGGCCACGAGAACCGCTCGGGCAACTCCTTGCTGACGATTAACCGAGCTGGCGAGAAGCCCGTCACCCTCCGCCTCAACCAGAAGGTCGGCGAAATCGAACAGGCCAATAAGCTCGGCAAGTTCCAGTTCGCCGCCGGCACTCACACGCTCGTGCTTTCTACCGAAGGCGCCAAGGGCAGCGTGCAGGCCGACGCCTTCCAGCTGGTCCTCGCCGACTAACGGATGCCGTCGCCCCGCGTCAGCGCCTGGCTGGTCAAAGGCTGGCGTCTCACGGCGCTGGTACTGGCCGCCCTGCTCCTGCAACGCACGACGCCGCTCACGGAATCGGCGCTGACACGTCTGGGGCTCGACGACGCCAAGGCGTTCTTCCCTGGCGCCAAGCGCCTGAAGTCCGGCCCTAACCAGACACTGCTGGTCCAGGACCAATACGGCAACCGCCTCGGACGGCTGGTCACAACTTCGCCCGACGCCGACAGCATCCTCGGCTACTCCGGCCCAAGCAACGTGCTCGTCGCACTGGACAACCAGGAGAAGATCGTCGGCACCCGTATCATTTCCAGCGACGACACCCCGGAACACGTCGACGAACTGCGAGGCCGACCGGCGTTCGAGAAGTCATTCAAAGATTGGCGCCCCACAACGCAACCGGCGCCGAAGCTCGAGGCCTACGCGGGCTCGACGCTCACGGCCTATGCGATTACCGAATCGATCCAGAAGCGCCTGTCTGGGAATTACGTCTCACTGCGCTTCCCCACCGCGCTCTCGCTGAAGGAAGTCCAAGGCGCGGGCTTTGCTGACGCCACCAGCTTCGAACCCAACGTCCCTCGCCTCGGCTGGAACCTCGTGCGCGGGCCCAATCGCGCGCTGCTCGGCTATGTCGTGCGCTCCTCGCCTTCGGCGGACGAAGTCATCGGCTACGCCGGCCCGAGCGAGACGCTCATCGCGGTGGAACCCGACGGCCTCCGCCTCCGCAAGGTCATGTTGCGCTCGACCTACGATACCTCGGAATATGTCAGCCGCATCAAGGACCAGGAACCCGACCCCCAGGGTCGGACCTTCTTCAAGGAGCTGACGAAGTGGAACACGCGCGAGTGGGCCGAATTCGACTTCCGCAAAGGCGAGCTCGATACCGTCGCCGGCGCAACGCTCACCAGTTACGCCATCGCCAAGGGACTCCAGACGCGCTTCGCCGATGACGCGCATGGCGGACATCGCGAGAAGCAGGACTCCCGGCAGCGCCTCCAGACCGCGGCACTCTGGTGCTTCCTCGTCGGCGCCTTGCTGATGACCTTCACGCCGCTGCATGGCCGGCCTGTCGTCCGGACCATCTGGCAAGTCCTGCTTGTCGGTGGCCTTGGCCTCTGGCTCGGCCAACTGCTTTCCCTCTCCCTCTTCGCCGGCTGGGCCCGTCACGGCATCCCTTGGAGCCAAGCGCCCGCCCTGCTCATACTCGGAGCCGTCGCCCTACTCGTCCCCTGGGGTTCCCGACGTCAACTCTACTGCCACCATGCCTGCCCCCATGGGGCCGCCCAGGAGCTCCTCGGCGGCTTTAAGAGGCTCCATCTTACCGTCCCCGCTCACTGGCATGCCTGGCTGGGCAAAGTGCCTGCCATCGCCCTTGCCGGGGCCTTTCTGGCCGCCTTGGCCTGGCCGCGTTGGAGCCTGGGCCAAGCCGAACCCTTTGACGCCTGGATTCTAGGAGTCGGGGTGGCCATTCCGCTAACCTTGGCCGTGGTAGGGTTGGTCGCCGCAGTTTTCGTTCCGCAAGCCTACTGTAAATATGGCTGCCCGACTGGCGCCCTCTTCAAATTCGTCCGCTCCGCGAACCAGGCCGAGTCTTGGGGGCGCCGTGACATCTGGGCAGGTCTCATCCTTGCGCTGGGAGCCGTCGTAACATTCCTACCCCGCTCGGAGTTAGCCGAAGAAGGACCTGCGGAGACCTCGGCGCGCCAGGCCATCACCGAACTACACGGAGCGGCTTTCGGCACGACTTGGACGGTGAAGGTGCGTGGTAGCGACGTCGATGCCGAGATCCTCAAGCGCGAGCTCGAAGCCGAGATCAACCGCGTCGAGTTCTCGCTCTCGCATTGGCGCGAATCTTCCGTGACCGCTGACTTCAACCACCTTGAGTCCACGCAGCCCTTCGGCATCTCGGGAGAACTCGCTGACACCGTCGAATTCGCCCTGAAACTCAGCGCCGCCTCCGATGGCATGTACGATATCACGGTCGCTCCGTTGACGAACCTCTGGGGCTATGGCCCATCGGGCAAGCAACCCGACCCCACGCCGGAACAGATCAAGGCTGCGCTCGTGAAAGTCGGGTGGCAGAAGCTCAAGCTCGATAAGGAGAACCTCTCTCTGGCCAAGAGTCACGAAGGGGTGAACCTCGACCTCGGCTCCGTGCTGCAGGGCTACGCCGCCGACCGTGCCGCGGCAATCCTCCGCGCCCAAGGACAGAACGACTTCCTGATCGAGGTCGGAGGCGAGATCCTCGCGGCCGGGTCGTGGCGCGTGGGCATCGAAGACCCTTTCAATCCGCGGCTGATGCTGCAGACAATGCTACTGTCGGACCGAGCGCTCAGCACCTCTGGACTTTACCGCGCCAAAAAGCTGGCCGCCGGCAAGCCCGTCTCGCACATCCTCTCGCCCAAGACCGGACGACCCGTGGAGCCCACGCTCGAGATGGCCGTGGTATATCACGAAAGCTGCTTCCAGGCGGACGGTTGGTCGACCGCGCTGATGGCGGCTGGATTCACGCAGGCCAAAATCATCGCCCAGCGCGAACAGCTTGACGTCATCCTCGTCACCCCGGACAAGAAGGTGTGGCGAAGCGGTAAGTGAGGACTGATTTAATTAGGTATCGGCGGTTGGCGGTTAGCGGTCGGCGGTTGGAGAAAGACAGCGCGCCAAAGGGGGACCGGAGACCGGATGGTATTTTCGGGTCTCAGGTCTCGGCTGCAGGTACGGGGACAGGATCAGGTTCGGGAATCAGTCCCGGGCCCCGAACCTGCATCTGCTCACCCGTACCCGGTTCCCGATCACCGAGACCTGAAAAATGCGAGCCCCCGCCAATTATCCGGTCTCCGGTTTCCCTTTGAGTTTCGTCTGTGTTCCCAACCGCTGCCACCTGTCTTGGGTAGGGACGGCTCTCCGAGCCGTCCGCACGGCGGGCTCGGAGAGCCACGCCCTACCAGACGCAAGAGCGGCTGACCAAGGGTGGCGACCCTACCCAAGGCAAGCACTCTCCCGATACTCCAAACTCGATACTCCATACTCTAACAACAGGCACAAAAAAAGGGCGGCCGAAGCCGCCCTTCCCTGTCGAGTCACCTGACTGCTCAGGCCTTCTTCTCCTGGCGCTTGCGGCGACGGATCGCGGCGGCCGCGAGGGCCAGCGCGCCGAGGCCGAAGCCGTAGGTCGAGGGCTCCGGCACGGCGGTAGTGAAGGTGCTCAAGGTGATCGCGCCCGCATTGAAATCGATCGACCAAAGACCCGCGCTGGAGCTGTCTCCACCGGTGTAGCGGAACTGCGATGTATCGAAGGTAAACAGGTCGCTGATATTACCGACGTAAGCGGAAGAATAGGTACCGATGGCGAAGTCGACATGACCGCCGGGCAGGGGCTTGGCTAGATTGAGGGCGTTCGCAAACCCGCCAGCGAGATCGATGGACTTAATCATGATCGTGATGCGACTGGAGGGGTTAGCGCCCGAGAAATTAACTGCGCCAAAGTCGAAGTTATCGAAACCAATGCCGGCGGCTAGGCCAGCATCGTAGATCTTGAACTCGATTTTGCTGCCGCCGTTGAGCGTGAGGCTGGTCGAGCTGAAATTCCCGATTGCCGCGCCGACGCCAAGGGTGGCCCCGGACTCAACTGTGATGTTGTTAGCGATCGCGGCTGGAGTGACGAAGTCGCCCTGGTTGCTGTAGATGTGGCCACCGGTAGAGACGGTGACAACGCCCGTGCCCAAGGCATTCTCATGGTTCACCACCAATGCGCCGTCGGAAACGGTCACGGAACCGCTCATCGCGGAGTTATCACCTCTCAGGATCATCGTCCCCAAACCCTTCTTGTTGAACGAAGAGACGCTCGAGTAGGCATCATCGGAGATGGTGCCCGAGAAATCCAAGGTCTTGTTGGCCGAGACAATAACGTCGGTGGCCACGGTAGTAGGAGCACCCGGAGCGCCGTTGACGAATCCGACGTTCTTGGCCGAGATCACGGCATTATCTGTGACGTTCAACGACCCCGTGAGAAGCAGGGAGTTTAAGTTACTTGAAGCAACGTTACCGCTGGCGATGGTACCGCCGTCGAGCGTGAGGTCGTGAATGAGACCGAAGGTTGCATCAGTACCGGCGGCATTGATGAAGCGGAGGATGCCACCATGAATTTCGACATCCGGACCCAAGCCGGTGAACCCCATGGCATCGTCGACCGAGACATTGAGCGCCCCACTCGAGTTGATGACAATTTGTCGGACAGACTCCAGGGTCGACGTACCCGCTGCCTCGAGGATACCTGCATCCACCCGGACGTCGCCCGAGAAGCCGAAGTTATAGCCAGTCAATTTGGTGGTACCGGTTCCGGACTGCAGCAGCAGACCGTCATTCGTAGCCAGACTCGAGATTGAGCCTCCGAACTCATAGGTATTCGAACGATTGAAGCTCAGGGTCGCGCCCGTGCCGATCGTCAGAGATGTCAGGCCCTCGAGCGAGCCGGTGAGGCCGCCGTCGCCGATCTGGAGAGTGCCGGCCAAGATACTGACGTTGAGGCCAAAGGCGTTGGTGGTATCGCCGACAATCTTCGCGACCGCATAATCGCCCGTGAACTTCAGGTCACCGCTGCCGGCGAAGGTGTTCGCGAGCGTGTAAGCCTTCGTGGTCGTGGATGTTCCGGCGACGGCATACTCAAGAGTGCCGTAGACATTGACTAGCCCAGGCCCGATGGCCCCGTCTCCGGTGATAAGCAAGGTGCCAGAGTAAACCGTGGTGCCCCCCGCGAAAGTATTCCTGCGGGTAAGCTCCAAGGTGCCGTTGCCCTGCTTTTCAAGCGCCAGGAGGCTGAGCGGCATGGCGGCGCTGTTATTATCGGCCAGAAGACCATCGAAGGTCAGCGTCGTGCTCGGCGCGATATCCAAGGTCAGGGTGGATGTCGCGTTGGCGGAGTTGGTAATGAAACCACTTCCAGCGATTGATTTGCTGCGCTGGTTGTTGCCGTTCAGGTCGTAGCCGGCGCCCGAAGCCACCGTGAGCAGCGAATTAGCCGAGAGGTTGTCGGTCGTTCCGGCCTTGATGACGCCAGCGGCAACCGTGAGGCCCGCGTCGCCCAGGTTGAGCATCGAGGAGCTACCCAACTGCAGGATGCCGTTGCCCGCTTTTGTCAGACCCGTACCAGAGGTGAGACCGGTGGTAAGGGTACCGTTGAAGGTCGTAGTGAGACCCGCGGTGGCGAAGGTGATTGTGCGTGCAGCAGAGCCAAGACCAATGGAGCCCGCCAGAGTGAGCGCGGCGTTGCCGCTGCCACCGATGGTGAAGTCACCGTTCACGACGACCGCATTATGCAGCGTGCGAGCGGCGTTGTCGGCGAACAGGGAAGTTCCGCCAGCGATGGTCAGAGTACCCGTACCGAGCGGACCCTTGGTCAGAGAAAGACCGTCCGAGTTGGCACCGATCATGAGACTGCCAGCATTCAGGCTGACGCCTGTCGTGAACACGCTTTCCGAGCTCGTGAGAGCCAAGGTGCCGAGTCCTGACTTCTGGAGCGAGCCAGTCATGCTAACATTCTGGCCGATCGGAGCAGAGATATTGAGCCCGACGACTCCCTTACCAGCGTTGACCGTGATGGTGGGGCTGGCGGAGGAGAATTCGAGCGAAGTCAGCGTGCTCGAACCCGTACCAATGGTCGGAACCGTGGACAGGGATTCGTTCCGCGACGTGACGGGGTTAGCCGAAGTGAGGATGAAACGGCTAACGAAACCGGTTCCGGTCGGAGTACCGAGATTGAACTCGGGGTTCACTGCGCCGCCTTCGTTGACGAAGGAGACGCTCGTGAGCGACTGGCTCAGGTCTGCACCCGCCCGAGAGGCGTAATTACCGAAGAGCAGTCGTCCGCCGCCGTTGATCGTGACGGAAGTGCCGGCGCCGACCTGACCCGCCTGCGTGGACGACATGGTGACGGTCGCATTGCCGATCGTGAGAGCGCCACCGGTGGGAAGCGCAGCCCACGAGTCGCGGGAACTGATAGTCTGGGTGCCTTGCAGCGATGTGTTCGTGCTGGTCGTATCGACGACCAAGGAGACGTTGGGGGTGACCGTGAGGATCTTGGTTCCACCCGGGAAATTGGCGTTGTAAATCACCATGCCCGCCGTGAAGCCGGTCGTGTCCGACATTGTAATGGTGTTGGTTGTCGGCGCAATCGAGGCCAACGCGAACGAAACCTGTCCTCGCGAGCTCAGGCTCAAGGTGCCGGCGTTTACGAATGTACCGCCGCTGAAGTCGTTGTTGGCGAACTGGGGCGCGAGCTGGAGGGTGCCGTTGCCGAAGGAGACGATGGCCGTGGAACCGGTGATCCTGGGCTGGATCGTGGTGGTATTCTGGGAAGCGAAGAGGTACAGGTTCCCGTCTGCGCCGGAGCCGGCGATGGTGTTATTGGCCTTGGCGGCCGCCAACGTGAACGCGACGTTGCCGCTCGTGACCAGGCCGGCGCCAAGCGTCAGGGTGGCCCCATCGGCGAAGGTGACGGTATGGGCGTTGGCGCTGAGGCGCCAGGTGTTGGCAACATTGGAGCCGGTCGCGATGGTCCGGGTCGCCGAATTATCATAGTTACCACTCGCGACGCTGCTGGCGGCCGTCGTGGGGATGGAGGTCGCTGTGAACGAGGACATCTGGCCGACACCGGTGGTGTCGGAGTAGGTCGCGAAGGCGTAGGTGTCACCAGAAGCAACCGCCCAACCCCCGATGATGCCATTCGTCGCCACCGTGCTGGACTGGCCGAAGGCGGAGCCGTTGAGATTCGAAAGGAAGACGAGACTCGAACCCGATGGGCTGATCTGCCCCAGCGTGTTCGTACCGGTGGAGTTGAGGGTACTCCGACCGGAGAAGAGCATAGTCGTCTGAGGCGCTCCCGTGCGGGCAAGGTTACCGATGTTCACTCGCACCGAGGAGGCCGAACCGATGATCGGCTGGGTCTCCAGCACATTGGCACCGCCGAGCAGGGACACCGTGTCGAAGGCCGCGACGGTGTCCACGGAACCGGCACCGATAATACGGACGGTACCACCGAGCAACGAGACAGGGACCGTCTGGGCAAAGCGGGTCGGCACGGTGACCGGATCTACATTCTGTCCGAAGTTATCCCAGACCAAGGCACCATAGTTAACCTTGACCGCCGTGGTGGCGGACAGTGCACCGGCGTCGACGAGCCGCAGGGTGCCGCCACGGATGACCGTTTCGCCGACGTAGTCGGAGATATCGGTAAACGTCGTGGTGTTATTGCCCGAACGAACGAAGTTGAGATTGCCGGAGATCGAACCGCCGAAGGCGCCGCCACCGGTCGAGGTGAGGGTAACCGTCGAGAGGGCGGAGTTCGCGATAGTACCACCGTTGCCGGTGGTCGAATTAACGCTCGTGAGGGCACCAAAGGCCTGCGAATGGCCGAGCAGGTCGATAATCGCATTCAGGCCGTTGAGCTGGAGATCGCTCACGCGGGCTGCACCGACGGACTCGCCGACGCTGATGGTATTATCCAAGCCCGAGGCGAGATTAAGGAAACCATCATTGACCGTGACGACGCCGTTGAATCCGGCGAGTGCGTTCAGGTTCATCGTGCCGCCGCCGGATTTCACAAACCCGACGGAGCTACCCAGGCCGAAAGCAGAATTAAGGTTAAGAATCGCGCCAGTGAGAACGTGGAACTGCGGAGCCTGGGCGGAAGAACCGCGCAGGGCTACGTTGAACTCAGCGGTGCCGCTCTTGACAAGCAAGGCGGAGGCGTTGGCCAGCGTCAGGGTCATGGCCGCACCGTCTACGCCATAGCTACCGAAGGCGCTCGGCAGGCTCGAACTGAGCGAGGAGGCGGAACCGATGGTCAGCGTATTGACCGACGAGGAAACGCCGATCGACGCAGTACCCGAAAGACCCGCATTCTGCTGAGACTCCCAGGTGGAGGCATCGAAATTGAGATCGCCCGAGGCCAAGGCGCGCCAGGTACCGGCAGCCTTGACGAGGAAGCCGTCACCAAGTCCGTTGAGGGCAGAGGCAACCAGCACGTCGCCGCGGACAGCATTAGCCGTGCCGGAAGAACCCTGTCCTGCGACCAGATTGGCGTTGGTCACGACCAGCTGGGCGGTGCCAGCCAGACCCGAGATGACGAGGGAGCCAGCACTAGGCGCGGCAAAGTTCGCGACGGTCAGGGTAAGCTGACGACCAGTATCCGGCGTCAGCTCGATGCGGCCAGATCCGGTCGCGAGACCGAGATTGGCGACACTTTCAGCGGAGTTCGCACCAGAGTTGCCATTGAGCGAGAGCGTGCCTCCGAGAATATTGACCGTACCACCGATAGCTGCACCCAGACGGTTAACGACGTTAGTGCCGACGTTATCCAATGCGAGTTTGGCCCCAGACTGGACGTTGAAGACAGTGTTCTCGGCGGACGAGGAAACCAAGGCCTTGCCAGCGACGGAGTACTGGAGAGAACCGCCGCTCACGGTGATGGCACCGAAGGAGCCGAGTGCGTCCTGCGCAGTGGTGAAGGTCATCGTGCCGACGCCAACCTTGGTCAGCAGGCCATAGGCCGCGTCATTGAAGCGGATGAGTCGTCCAGAGAAGGCGGTCGACTTTCCATCGAAGCCGACAGTGAGCGTCGGCGTTCCCGAAGAGCTGAAGACGTCGCCGGCACCGGACAGGGAGCCCCACGAGGTGGAATAGCCGTTGAGGTCGAAGCTGGTGTTCGCTCCGAGGTTCAGATTCGCAAAGCGGGAACCAGCATTCGTGTAACCTGTCTTGAGGCCGCCGCCGACGACGTCGACCTGACCGCTGAAGCCAGATTGGGCGTTGAACTGCAGGACACCGTCGCCGGTCTTGCTGATACCACCGGCCGTGCCGACGACCGCCTGCAGGACCAAGGAGGCCTGCAAAGGAGCGACGTCAGTGGAACCGTTGATGTCGATGGTGCCGACCGATACCGTCTTCATGCTGGCACCGAAGTCGACGCGACCTTCGATCAGGCTGGTCGTGCCCACGTTAGCCGAGGTCACCACGATGCCCGACGAACCGATAGTCAGCTTGCTGGCCGTGCCCCCGGTAATGGCGGTGTTAAAGGTCCGCACCGTCGGAGTGGTCGTGCCACCCAGGTTATTAAAGACCAAGCCCGCCTGCGTGTTGTCGCCGGAATAGGTGATGACGGCCCCACCGTTGAGCGTCACGACGTTGGCCGAAGCGACCGCACCCGCGAAAATCTGGGTGAAGGCAGCGTTATTAAGGACGAGTCCCTTGGCAGGGTCGTTCGCCGCCGGGATCAAGGAGCCGGCATTCACCGTAAGCGTGCCTTCGTTGATCGTCGTCCCACCCGTGTAGGTATTGACGGCGGACAGAGCGACCGTACCGGTACCGAACTTCACGAGGCCAACACGCGAAATGCCGTCAGCAATGACCGAACGGATTGTCATAGAACCTGCGCCGCCGGAGTAGAGGAACAACTCAGACCCGCCGGAGGTAATCGTACCCGTGCCAACCACCGACGAGCCGATGTACCAACCGCTCGTGGCGTTGCTCAAGATGCCGCCGGAGCCCACCGTGAGGGTCTTTCCGGTGGAGATGCTAACCGTCCCCACCGCGACGGCGGAGGTCGCCAGCGCATTGACGGTAACGTCGGTGCTGACGGTCGAAGCCGCGGTCGTGATCTTGATGTTCTGCGACGAAGTGCTGCTGTTGGAAAGGACGGTGGACGAATAGGCCTGGAAGCCGATCTGGCCGAGGCCGCCGACGCCGAGGCCGGGCAGGTAAGAGGCGAAGTCGCCGGTGCTCGTGACGGCCCAGCCGCCGATGATGTTGTTCTGCAGGCCGCCTCCGACAGAAGCCGTCGAGACGCCGCCGATTGACCCGAAGGTCATCCGGGCGGTATTGCCAGCCTGTCCGTTAGGACCAGAGAAGAGCAAGGTGCCGCCGGTCTGCCGGACGAGCGAGGCTGCACTCAGGACCGCAGAGTTGATTCCGGTGCCGCCGACCGTGACGACGAACGAGCTGGCGCCGCCGGAAACCGTCACCGCGCCGATGGTTTCCGAAGTATTGGTCTGCGCCCTTCCCTTCAACGTGAAAGTGCCACCAGCCAAGGTGATTGCCGTGGCGTCGCGGAGACGGTCATTGCTGTTCTTCGCCGCGTTAGCGCTGTCGAGAATTAGGGCGCCGAAGCCGAGCGTCAGTTGAGTCGTGGCCGTCAACGCAGCCTGGTCGGTGAGCGTCAGGGTGCCTCCATTGACAAGGGTGTCCTGCGCGTAGGTCTGCGCGCTGTAAAGGGTGAGGATGTTTGCGCCCTGCTTCGTAAAGCGGACGTCTCCCGTGATCGCACCCGCCCAATCGCGTGCGCTGTTATCCTGGTTGACGACGAGTCCGGCGATGCCTCCGGTCGTAGTGACCGTGCTGCTGACAGTGGCTGTGGCGTAGTTCTGGTCGGAGAACAAGGCGCCGAGCTGCTGGGTATTGCCGTTGAGATCGAGGGTTCCGGAGATCAGGGCAAACTGATTGCCCGCCTGGATTGCATTCTTAATACCCGTGCCGAGCTTGACCGTGCCTTGGTTGAGCACGAACTGGCCGCTCAGGGAGTTCATGCCAATGCCAGCGAGCCCCTTGACCTGCGAGGTCGGGGGAGCGATGACGAGCGTGCCGGCGCCAGCCTTGACGAAGGAGATCGCAGCGTTGCCGACACCGTTGCCCCCGCTCATCGCGGAAGTGATGGTCAACTGGGCCGTTCCGATCGTCCAGATATTGAGCGGCGGAAGGTTGCTAGGCTGGTTGAGCGTGCCACCGGCGAAGGTAGTGTCGCTACCATTACGGATTAAGACACCGCCCGAGGCTAGGCTAAGGCGTACGCCCGAGGCCAGGCTGAGATCGGCACCGGCTTCAATCGTGAGAGAGTTCGGGGCCACATCGGCCGAGAAAGTCGTCGTGGCGCTCGAGGTAAAGAGCAGGTTCTTGTCGGTGACACCGAGACCGAAATCAGGCAGTTCCAAATACTCGGAAGGACTGAGGTCGCGGATGATGCGATCGGCCGAAAGCGACGTGCCGCCGCTGCCGGCGTTATCGACGGTCGCGAAGGAGAATCCATCCGGCTGGTTGGTGACGCCAGAGCGGCCGATGACGGCCCACGGAAGAATACCCTTAGACGGGACGCCGATGCCGCCGTTCGCGCCGTTGAGGGTCACGCCACCGGCAAAGACGACGTTACTGCGGCCAGGATCGTTGGTTAGGGCGAATAAGTCGTCGCCACGGAAGAGGACCGAGGCTCCCTGCGGGGACGAACTCTGGGCCGGAGCAATATTATCCGGGGCGTTATTGAAGACCAAGGTCATCTTACCCGCGAAATTCTTATCGAGGGTGATGATCGAAGCACCGCGACGGAACTCCGGCTTGGCGATATACTCGAGAATGGAGTCGTTGACGAAATTGCTTCCGCTGAAGATCAATTCGCCGCCGCGGAAACGGAAATTATTGTCACTGTTCGCGCTGGCACCCAGGCGACCGTTGGCCGAGATGTGGTCTGTGCCGCTCAGGGTCACGTTGGAGTCGTCGAGCCATAAGGTTGCACCGACCTCAAGCGAGACCTGCGCCGGCAACGTGCCGGCGGAAAGGAAGCTCAGCGATCCGAGCACACCAGTCGTAGCGGAAGAAATCGTGAAGCTGTTCGTTCCCACGGAGGTGATCACGGCGCGCAACGGAATCGTCGACGGGTAAGCCGAAGTGACGACAAAGAGGCCTTCCTTCAGGCCTAGGCTGGCGACGGTATCCGAGCCACGGAGATTGATGGTCGTACTGCCGGAAGGATCGGTAGGCGTGGTGGTCGTCGAACTGACCTTGGTGCCGCCGTTCAGTACGACGGTTCCTTCGCGGATGCTGAAGTATTGGGCGGCGGTGAGTGCGAATGCCTGCGGGGTGCTGATGGTGAGCGTACCGGTTCCGTACTTGTTGATGGCGTAGAAACCAGTGGCCGTACCCGAATAGGTCAAGGGGCTGGACAGGTTGATATTACCAGCGGCATTGAAGCTCAGCTGACGGTTCGCCGTGGCATTGATGCCTCCGGTGAGGTTCAAGGTAGTGCTAGCAACCGCCCCGATGGACGCGTCGTAGTCCTGCGTAATCCGGCCGGCATAGGTGTTGGTTCCAGAAACGTTGGCCAGCTGACCGCCAAAATCGATGCCGCCGAAGAACACATTGCCGGTGCCCTGAAGGGAGAGCGCGTTCGAGAAGGTGGAGCCCCCTGCGAGCTCCAGGGCGGTGCCCACGGCCGCCGTGGAAGGAGAGATGGCGATGGCGCCGCTCCCTGCCGCGCCGGTTATGCCGAGGCGAACGATGCCGCTGTTGAAGGTGATACCGCCGGTCCAGCCAATATTCGCGGCAGAGAGGGTGAGCCTGCCGGAGCCGTTCTTGACCAGGGAGTTGGACAGCGCAGAGAAGCCAAAGGCGCTGTTCAGGGTTAACGTAGCTCCAGCAAGCACATCGATGGAATTGATGGCAGCGTTGAGGTTGATGGTGCGCGACGTAGCAAAGGTGCCGGTGACGCCGAGGCCGGTGGCCGTCGTGGCACCACTGGACGCATTGGTCAGCGAGTTAAGGGTATCACCAAGCGCCGCGTCGGAACCGAAGGTGAGGCGACCAGCTGAGACCGTAATGGTCTTCCCTGCCCCGCCAAAGCTGTTGCTGCCATTGAGTACCAGTTCGCCGGAACCGAGCTTGGTCAGCGTATAGCCGGCGGAGACGTCGTCGATATTCCCGCCCACGGTGAGCGAACTGCCGGAGACGGTAAGCGAGGAGTTGGACTTGAGGGTCACCGCGCCGGCGCCGAGGTCATAGGCGTTGGTACCGGTGAAGGTGAAGCTGTTCCACTCCTGGGCGTTGCCGCCGGAATTGACCAGGGCCGCGCCGGTGGTGTTGTTGAAGGTGACTCCGGAAGCGAACTTCAGCACACCCGTGCCGAAGGCGGAGGCATTGCCGATATTGACCGTACCCGCATTGAGGCTGAGGCCACCGGAACCGGTGCCGGCACCATTGAGGGTCAGCACGCCAGCGCCGGACTTGAATACCCGGGCGTTGAAAGTCGTGGCGCCGGAGACCGTGAGCGCGGAGCCGTTGGCCCCGGTGCCTACCACCGACCACGTCTGCGTCGAATCGGCGATCAAGGGCGCGGAAATCGTCACCACCCCGGCGTTCGCCTGGACGGAGATCCCGTTGTTCGAATTACCAGGCGAAAGGGTCAGGCTACCACCCGAACCAGGCGCGATGGAGAAAGCCGTCACGCCGCTCGGCGTGGAAGTGAAAGTCAGGCTATCGACAGTGAACGCGGCGTCGAGGGTCGTGGCGATGGTCGGGCCGGAGGTGTTGCTGGCGCTGAAGATGAGGCTTTCGGACGCCGAAGGAACGGCCGTGGCGATCGTGGTACCCGCCGAGTTTTCGGCCCAATTACCGGCGACATTCCAGGAAGCACCGGTCGCGCCCCGGAAATAACGGGGGACGTAAAGGGAGGCAGTCAGGTAAAGCGTGGAAGTGCCGCCCGAGGTGACGGCGTCGAGCTGGTAATTCAGGCCGGCCGGGGCGGTGCCAACCAGCCAATCGGTGCTGGCGAGATCCAATCCGCCGACGGCAGTCATCAGCGTGTAGCCGTGATTACCCGTGGCGATACTGCTGAGAGCGCTCAGGTTGACGGTGACCGAAGCTCCCAACGTCGACCCAGCCGCCAAAGCAAGCGAGTCGTTGACGCCGAGCGTGCCGATGTCGAGGCCGAGTGTGGAACCATCGGCAAGATTGAAGACCTTGGAGGCCAGCGAAACGGTGGAGCCGTTTGCCAAGCTGAGCGTCGCCGCGTTGGCAACGTTGACCGTGCCGACGACGTCACCGGAGGTGAAGCCCTTCGTCAGGGTGCCTTCAGAGACCGTAATGGCTCCGCTGCTGCCGATATTGACCGTGCCGGAAATTGTCAGGGAGCCAGGACCTACCTTTGTGACGCTCGCCCCGGTACCGGTGATGGCTCCGGACACCGCGATATTGCTGGCGCCACCGAACGTGAGCGCACGCGTGCCGGCGGCGATCGCGGTCGTTCCACCGAAACTGAGCGTGCCGGAATCGGACTGAATCAAGGCGTCCGCGAGAAGCGTGACCGTCCCGTTCATCGCGTTGGTATTCGAAAGATTACGGATTGCGCCTGCGCCGCCAAAGCCTGTACCGCTGACCGAAATCGGCTCTGCGGCGACGGTGGTGCCGCCCGCGAACTCCACGGAAGCGCCTGAGGCGACGGTGGTGCCACCGACGGTGGAACCAAGGGCCGAGGCATGGCTTACCCGGAGCGTGCCGCCGTTGACGGCGATCGCGCCGTCAAAGGAAGAGCTGTCGCCCGACAGGATGAGCGTGCCGTTCCCGGTCTTGGTCAAAGAGGCGGAGGTGCCGGTCATGGCACCCGTGACGGAGACGTCTCCCGAGCCCGTGACGGTCAGCGCCCGCGTGCCGGCGGCAATCGCCGTGGCGTTGCCGAGGGTGAGCGTGCCGAGATCCGACTGGATCGTCGCGGCGCCGTTCAAGGTTACCGTGCCGCCAAAGGAATTGTTGCCGGAAAGGTTGCGCAGGGCGCCATTGGAAGCCGAACCCGTGCCGGAGATACCGAGGGCTTCGGCGCCGACGGTGATAGTGTTCTGGAGCTCGAGTGAGGCATTCGCACCGACCGTAGTGCCGGCCACGAGGGAGCCCAGCGCCGTATTATGGGAGATGGATAGGATGCCGGCGTTGACCGACGTCGTTCCGTCGTAGCCGTTGGCGCCCGCAAGCGTGATGGTGCCGGTGCCGTTCTGGGCAAGCGTACCCGAACCCGTGATGACGTTTGAGAAGGTGGCCGAATCGCTGCGATTGAACGTCAGCGCGGCGTTATTGGTGACCGAGACCGTGCCGAGCGTACCCGAGGTCGCACCGGCGCCGACCTGGACCGTGCCGGAGGAAATCGTGAAGACGCCCGAGAAGGAATTGGTTCCGTCGATGATGAGGGTGTCGGAGCCGGCGCCAGCGGACTTGGTGAAGCCGGTACCACCATTGATCTGCAGGACATTCTTGAGCGTGCCGGACTGCAGGTTGAGCGCTCCGGTACCGGAGCCCACAGGGAGAGCGGAACTGCCGATGGCGTATTGGGTGACACTGGTGCCCATGCTGAGCGTGCCGCCATCGAGCGTCAGGGTGCTATTCACCGTTCCGGCGGTCTTCGTATAGGCAAGAGTCGCGCCAAGATTGAGGGTACCGTTCGTGATCGAAAGGATGCTCGTGGCGGTAGCGGCGGCATTAGAAGCAGCCGCCAGTTTGAGGGTCGTGACATTGACCGTACCACCTGTGATATTAAGGGTCGCGAGACTGGCATTACCCGAGCCGGTATTGGCCGAGCTGTTCGTATTCATGTTCAGCGTGGAGATCGTGACCGTACCTCCGCTGATGCTGGTGGTCGCCTGGACCGGAGCGATCGTCTGGGCAGTAGTGGTGCCGCCAATGGAATCACTACCCATCGTCACAGTGCCGATGGTGACCGTGCCGCCGCCGATATTGAGGGCCGCGATTGCTGCGCCATTGGTCGTCGCCGCCGTGCTGGTATTCTGGCCCATCAGCAAGGTGCCGCTGATGGTGACCGTGCCGGTTCCACCGGAAGCCATCAGGTTGAGCGTGCCGGTGTTCGTGTTGCCGAACTGGTAGGCCCCCGTACGGGTACCCAAGTTGACATTCGTGGCGACGAGCGTCCCGGTATCGAAGGTGAAAGTTCCGGTCTTGCTACCCGGAGTCCCCGAACCGCCGGAATTACCGCCGATGCTCAGGGTGGTGACCAGGATGTCGCTGTTATGCCCGGCGAGGTTCATCAGGCCGGTCGAAGCAAAACCGGTGGTCGAGGCACCGGACGCGACCGCGATGCTCGTGGCCGCCGTCGCATCCGCTCCATCAAGACCGCGCAGTTTGAAGGTCCCCGTCGCGACACCGGTATCCCAGGAGAGCTGCCCGTTGGCACGGTTGGCGACACCGGAGAGATAAAGGTTGTTCGCGTTGAAGACGTTGGCCGTATCACCGAGATAAACGTAGTTGGTGACGCTACCGTTAGGTGTATCCAACGTGATGTCCGCGGCGATAATCGTCGACGTCTTGGCTAGATAAGCCTTGGAAGCCGTGGTGGCCGTCCCGCTAGAGTTGGTCGGATCGCCGACCCTGAACGTGCCGAGACCGAGGTTGGCATAGAAGGTCGTCAGTCCCGACATCGTCAGGGTGGCGGCGTTGCTGTAGGCATCCGTGGTATGGGCACCTAGCTGGAAATTAGCGTTGGTCCCGTTGCCCGGAGCACCGATCGAGAAGGTGCCAGCGCCTGAGACGGTAAGCAGGGTCGTACTCGCCGTGGTATTATTGACACCCACGACAACGCCGCCGTCGATATTAAGCTCCCGTCCACTTCCGATGACGATGGTGTTGACGGTCGCGCTGTTGGTCTGGACGGTCAACGAATTGAAGCTCGCACTGGCGTTACTCAGGTCGAGTTTCGATCCGCCCGTGCTCGCTAGAGCGCCCATCGTAAGGCTGGTAAGGGTGTTGGTGCCGGTAAGAATGAGGATACCAGCCCCCTGGATAGAAGTAGCACCGGTGTAGGTGGAGGCAGACCCGACCGTCAAGGTGCCGGCCGTGACGGTGACGCCTCCCAAGTGCGTCAACGCACCCACGGAAAGGATACCGGTTCCAGCCTTGGTGAGCGTAGAACTTCCAGTCACGTTGCCCCCGAAGGTGAGCGTGTTGGCCGAGACGGTGATAGTCGGATTGCCCGAGACGGCGAGGGAGGACGTACCGATGCTGAGGCTGCTTGAACCGGTAAAGGTGAAAGAGCCCGTGACCGAGCCGATGCCCGCACCAGTCAGCACCTTGGCACTACCGGAGGAATTATTCAGCGTGCCGCCAGAGATCGCCAGCGTGCCGCCGCCCAGAGCGCCGGCGGAATTGAGGTTCAACGTGCCGCCGCTCATCGCCAGGCCGGTCGCGAAGGTGTTGGTGCCGGAGAGGGTCAGCGTGCCGGTGACCAAGGAAGCCGAGGCGAAGCCGTTGTTGCCGCTGAAGCTGGCCGTACCAGAATTAATCGTGACCGCACCGCCGATCGACGGATTGTTGCCGGAAGCCGTCAGGGTGCCGCCGGTGAGCGTCACGCCGCCGCTGAGGGTATTCGCTCCGGACAGATTAATTGTGGCCGAAGTGCCGGTGAGCGAGGTGAGGGTATTGGTACCGGTCACCGTCAAGGTTGTACCCGAGGCGGCCGTGACGTCGCCCATGGTACCGCCGGTGCCGATATTCAGGGCGCCCGCGGTCAAGGCCAGGGTTCCGTCGATGGTGACAGCACCGGTGATGGTCAACGTGCCGGCGCCCGCCTTGGTGAAGCCGTAGCTACCGGCGCCGTCCGTGAGCGAGCCGACCGTGAGGACGCGTGAAGCGGTCGTAACGGTCGCGGTCAGCGACTGACCCATGGTCGCCGCACCCGTGCCGAAACTCAGGTCATTGGTCCCCGTGAAGGTGAAGGCGCCGTTCCAGTTCGTGGCATTGTTCGCCAAGGTCAGCGACGAGCCCGAGGAGTTATCGAACGTGGTCAGGGCGCCCACGGTGAGGGCGCCGGAACCCAGAGCCGTCGACGAACCGAGACGCAGCGTGCCGGCGGCGATCGTCAGGCCGCCGCTGCCGGTGTTCGTTCCGGAAAGGGTGAGCACGCCGGCTCCCGTCTTGCGCACCGGAGCGGTGAAGGTGATGTTCCCGCTGACGTTCAGCGAGGAAGTACCGGTGCCGTCGACCGACCAGGTCTGACTCGTGGCGCCGGAAGTAGAAGTGATGAGCGGAGCGGAGATCGTAACGGCGCCGGCATTCGCGGCGACGACGATGCCGCCGGAAGTGCTGATGGGGGCGATGGTCAACGTACCGCTGCCGGCACCCTGCGAGAGAAGGATGGAGGTCGTGGCCGTCGAAGTCCCCCCGATAAACTGCAGGCCTTCGATGGTGTAGCTGCCGTCCAGGGTGGAGGTCAGCGCCCCGCCGACGAGACTGCTGGCACTGAAGATGACGGTGTCCGTCGCGACGGGAGTCGCCGCATAGTCGATTGATCCGTCCGCTTGGGTAGACCAATTGGAACCAGGAACCAGCGTCGCCCACGAACCAGTGGCCTGAGCGTTATTCCAGTAACGGGGCGTGTAAGCGAGGACGTCCAAGCTAACGAGCGTATCCGTCGTAGTGATCGTGAAGTTGTAGCCGGAAGGGGCAGTACCGAGACCGTACGAGGCCCCGCTCAGGCCGCTCGGAGCGGAGAGCAGCTCGAAACTGCCCGAGCCGAAACCAGAGATAGTCAGAAGATTGATGGTGACTGTGCCGGCGGTTACAGCGGTTCCGCCCGTGCCGACAACAATCTTATCACTGATGCCGGTAGAGCCGAGCTCGAAGCCAAGGGTCGCGCCACTGGCCAAAGTCAGGGCCCCGGTCGTTCCACCCAAGGTCAGTACTTCGGCGGCGGAATTGACGAGATGCAGGGTGCCAGCGGAACCTACGTTGATGGCGGACACGCCGCTCGTGCCGAAACCGGCCTGCAGGGTGCCGGCATTGACGGTCACGGCGTTCAGTCCGGAGTTCCACGCGGTGGAACCCGTGAGGACAAGCTTACCTACGCCCGACTTGGTCAGGTTGCCGGTGCTGCTAGCGCGCACACTAGGCAGAGTAAGTACGCCAGCCGCATCAGCGACCTCGATGGTCGCGCCGCCCAGTCCGAACTCGACAGCGTGGTTGGTCGAAAGAGTCAGCGAGCTTGCCGGCGTGTAGGCCAACGTGCCGCCGTTGACCGAGATGATATTGGTGGCGCTGGCGTCGCCAAGATTAGCGTCGGCAGAGAACTGCAGCTTACCCTCGGTGACCGAGACCGTGCCGCTGAACGTGTTAGACGCAGACAGGGTGACGGTGCCAGCTGTGGTCTTAGTGATGCCGCTGCTTCCCGTGAGGATGCCAGAGACCGTGCCGGAGCGCAGGCGGAAGTCAGAGGAAGAAGAGAGCGTACCAGTAGTGCCGGTGATGGTACCGGAATCCAGAGTGACCACACCGACCGTCTCGGCGAAGGTGGCGAGGTCGAGTGTGCCGCCGCCGACCGTCACAGCTCCCGTGTCGGCGAGCACTTCATTGCCGCCTAGGGCAAGGGTGCCGCCGGTGATGTTGGTCCCTCCCGCGTAGGTGTTACTGGCGCCAAGGGTGAGCTTACCGTTACCGACCTTGGTGAGTCCGGCCGCGGCATTGGTCGTCGAAAGTCCGGTAAAGGCAACCGATGCGCCCGTGCCGCCGCCGCCAATCAGGTCAAGCTTGGGAACGGTGCCGGCGACGTAGGTTCCAGGATTGGTGATGACGATGCCGGTGACCTTAGCCAAGACGGGGTCGATGATGGCATAGCCTTGGGCGGGCGTGCCGCCGGGGATCATGCCGGTGGTGCTGAACCGGACTAGGGGGGCGCCGATGTAACCGATGCCACCGTTAAGTGTCATGTCCGCCTGGGTGATGCCCACCCCAGCGGCCGCACGGAGCGGCGCATGGAAGGCGACGTCGAAGCCGGCGGTATCGACGGTCAGACCGCCGACGAAGTTCGGGGCGACCGAACGGAAGCCCGCCGTCGTGCCTCGGCTGTTGTCGCCCGTCTGGTTGTCGACGGCCCCGTAAAGCACGGCATTGATCGTCGCGCCTTGGACGGTCGCCGGCAGGAAGCTCGTCAGGTTATTGCTGGCCTTGAGCGTGCCGCCGGAACCGGCGAAATTGATGACGACGTCGCCGGAGGTCGGAAGGCTGGTCGAGATATTGGCACCGGTGCTGAAAACACCCTTGGCCAGGTTGACGAAGACCTGGTTGCCGGGATTGTTGCCGGCGGTGGTCGAATTCCCGATACGAAGCGTCTGATTGCCCGTCCTGAACTCGCCACCCGCCATGTTCAGCGACGCAAGCACGTTAGGAACAGTGGTGTTGATGAGAAGGCCGAAAGGATTGGCCGCTCCCGTATGGTCGATCAGGCCGCCGTCCAAGACGTTGAAGGACGCGTTGCCGTAGTTGAGGAGCCAGTCGCCGTTGGTATTGTCCAGGAAACCCGCGGTACCGGCATTGCCCGCGGCCCCCGCGATACCGACATTGACCACGGAGACGCCGTTGCCGCTCGATGAAGCCATGAAACGGCTGCCGCTACCGGAATCGTTATAAGTGCCGCCGGTGAGGTTGAAATAGCCGTAGCCGTAACCTTGCGCGACCCATTGGGATCCACCGGTCCCCGGGGTGACGGTCACGACGCCGGCGGTCTGGTTATAGGCATTGGCTGAACCCGCGACGCTTCCTTGCGTCGTGGCATAAAGCGTCATGTTGGCGGAAACGTTAGTCACCGTCTTGCCGCCCGACCCGGTCGCGGCCATGTCCAGCTTGGTGGAAGCCGGGTTCCCGATGATGGCCGCATTGACGTTAAGGATGCCGCCAAGAACGGTCAGGCTGCCAGTGATACTCTGGGCGGCATTAATGTTGAGGGTTCCTTGGCTGACGAAGGTCGCACCGGTCGAATTGATCAAGCCAGTGAGATTGAGCGTGCCGGTGCCCGTCTTCGTGAAGACGCTTGCGCCTTGGCCGTTGGAAATATTCGAGGCGAGGGTCAAGACCCCGGAACCATAGACATGGGCGACCAGGTCGGAGTTGGTCGCCGTGTTGCCTTGGATATTGCCGCCGGTGATCGTGAACGCGTCGCTACCTTGGAAGATGAAGCCACCAGCCGTCAGCGTCAGCGTATTTCCGGTGCCGATGGTCAGGGCTTGGCCCGAACCGTTTGGCTGCAGCTTCATCTTATCTACCGTCCAATTGCCAGTCAGGCTAAGGTTCTGCGTGATCCACGGAGTCAGCGTAGTCGAGCCGGTAGTCGTCACAGGATTAAGCGCGTAATCCGTGAACGCAGTGCTCGCCGTGTTGACACCGGTATTCTTGATGAAGTCGATGTTCCCATCGCCGGTCGTAAACACGATCTTTCCACGCGGTGCGCTGCCGGATACGGCGCTGTAATCCGTACCAAGCTTGAGCACGGACGTCACGGGAGCAGTCACGAGCAGGGACATGCCCGCTGACGTCGCTGTAACCGCACCGAAAGCCACGGTGGGCAGGTTCGCGGAACCATTCGGGTCGATGGTCAGGAAATTGGCGCCCGATGAAGTGGTAATCGCACCGAGCGTCGCATTGAGCGCGGTGGTCGTGCTGGCCTTCCAGGTCAGGCCGCTGCCGCCGTATAGCGTGATGCTACCAGTCGCGGACCACATGCTGGCGAGCGAAGAGGCGGAATGGTCGAAGAGGATCGAGCCGGCGTAGACCGTGATGCCGCCGGTCGCGATATGGGCGCCGGAGGCACCATCTAAGGTCAGCACGCCGGATCCTAGCTTGTACAGGCCGAGGGTGCCGACGCCGCCGTTGGCGAACACGCCGCTGAAGGTGGTGCTGGCTTGGTTCATGCCGACCTGCACGTTCGTGGCAGTGCTGGCGTGGGTATTATTCACCGTGCCGGAGCCAGTCAGGGAGGCGAAATACTGGGTGCTGAAGCCGTTGGTCGAGAATGTCGCGCCGGACTGGACCTCCAGCGAGGAGAACTGTGATGTCGCCGAGGTCCAGCCCGCCTTGACGGTGCCAGCGGCGATCACCATTGCCCCCGTGTACGCGCTGGGACGACTATAACCGAAGGCGATCGAGGTCGTCGCGGTGACCGAACGAGCGTTGTTGATCGTGATGGTATTGCCGGTGACGGAGGTGACGGCGTCCCCCGCGGTCAGGCCGGCTGCCGACGTCATGACGACCATGCCGGGCAAGACGCCGGTCGCGTCAGCGACGGTGAAGCTAGTAGAACTCGTGGTGGCTATCCCGGTCGTCGGATTGAGGATGACTCCGCCCAGCACCAGGGTGCCCAGACCTTTCTTAGTGAGGCCGTAACTGCCCTGCACAAGACCGTAGGCGGTGAGCGTAGTCCCGGAATCCGCGACGGTCCAGGACTGATCGGACCCGAGGAATACGGAGGCCGTGGTAGCAACCGACGCAGGCGCCCCGGACTGCACGTCGATACCGTCAGCGGAAGAGGCTGGGGCGAGCGTAAGCGTGCCGAACTGTCCGGTGGTAACGCTAGCGGACGTGTTCAGGGCCACCGAAGCAATGGCAGGAGTGCCGAAGACATTGTTGAACACCAAACCGCCCGAGAAGACAGGTCCGTCGACGAAGACCGCTTGCGAGGGGCCCGCGATGCCCGCGGCGTTGAAGATGACCTTGTTCGCGATGCCGGGAAGGCCGGAGATGACGTTCAGGCCGGCCGAGTCGGACGTGAAGTTGCTGCCGCTGCCATTGAAACCGAACCAATTGTTATTCACCCCGCCCTTCCAATAGGCGTCACCCGAAAGGGCGGCGACCGTCAGTGTCACGGCCGTGTCGGTGGCAGACAGCGCATAGGTGCTGCCCTGCCCTGCCTGCGAAGTGATCGCTGAGAGGGCCATCGTCTTGGTTCCTCCGCTGAGGCCGGAAGCGGCGGTGATCAGGTCGTAGGTGCCAGCGCCGAAGTTACCAATCGGGCGGAGCTGGAAATTGACGGTGTTCGCGAGGGTGGCGGCACCGTTCAGGACGAACTTGTCCGAGCTGGCGACGGAGCCAAGTTCCATGCCCAGGGTCGAGGTGCCGCTGCCGGCGCCGAGGTCGAGTCCGGAAAGCCTCCACGTCTGACCTGCGGCGTTGAACAAATTGAGGGTGGCACCGCCGGCGACCACGAAGTTCGCGGAGTTCTTGAAGGTCAGCGGAGCCTGCAGATTCAGGGTGCCGGCGCTGACGGTCGTCAAGCCGCCATGCTCCAACGCCGCGCCATTATTGACCGTCATCGTGCCGTTGCCGGCCTTGGTCAGCGACAATGTGCCAGTGGAGCTATTCTTGAACGTGAAGGTTCCGAAGACGGGGGTGCTGACCGTAAGATTACCAAGGCTGACGTTCGCATCATTGAGACCGAAGGTCACGGTACGCGCCGTCGAGGAATTGGCATCGAGGATCGAGTTGCCAGCCGAAGTGGCCGTGAGGCCGTTGAAGTTCTGCGTGTACCCGTTGAGGTTGAACGTGGACGTGATTCCCACGGCCGGGTTCATCGTGACGCTGGCGCCAGAGGCCCCGGTCGTCAGAGGATTATTAACGCCCAACTTGATCGTGCCCGTGGAACTCAGGGTGGTGACCGCGGGCAACGACGCGTTCAGATTAGCCGTACCAGCGCCCGTGGTGCTAGTAAGCGTCAAGGACGTGAGTGCGGCCTGCGTCGCATTGACGTTCGCCGTACCCGCACCACTCAGGGTCAAGGACGTCAAGGCGGCCTGCGTCGCATTGAGGTTCGCCGTACCGGCACCGCTCAGGGTCAAGGTCGTCAAGGCGGCCTGCGTCGCATTGAGGTTCGCCGTACCGGCACCGCTCAGGGTCAAGGTGGTCAACGATGCCAAGGCAGCGTTGATATTCGCGGTGGCCGCGCCGGCGTAGGTGAACGTAGCCAAGGCAGGCTGGGCAGCGGTGATATTCAACGTACCGGAGCCGCTCAGAGTCACGGTCGCCAGGGCGGACATGCCCTGACCGAGGTTGGTGATGCCGGTTCCACTGTGCGTGAGCGTCGCGATCGTCGTCTGGGCGGCGTTGACGATCAACGTGCCGGTGCCGCTGTTCGTGATGGCGTTGGACGCCTGCTGGTCGGCGCCGACACCCAAGGAGCCGGAGCCGGCGAAGGTGATGTTGGCGAAAAAGCCCGTGGCGGTGGTGGTGCTCGGGACATTCCAGAGGGTCGCGCCGGTACCGTTGAAGGTAAGGGTACGACTGGACTGCATCGCGTTCCACGTGGCGGCGTTGGCGTTGGAGAACGTGAGCGTCTTGCCGCTGGCGATGTTGTTGATGAAGGTGTTGTTCGCCGTGGTATTCCCGAAGGTCCATGCGCCGGTGAACGTCAGCGAATAATCCCCTATGAAACCGGTGTTATAACTGGTTGTCGTGACGTTGGAAGCGATCGGATTGCTCAGGGTGCGGTCCGCGCCATAAGCGAAGACCTGGCCGTCGTTGAACTTCAGGGTGCCGCTGCCGAAGGCGGTGTCGCTGCCCGCCCCTAACGTACCCTTGGTCACCTGAGTGTCTGAGGTGTAAGTGTTGTTACCCGTCAGTACCCACGTGGCGCCGCCGTCGACGATGACGGTGAGTGCATTATTGCTGCTATCATTGGCCAAGATGGAGTCGATCCGGTTGGCAAAGGTGCTGCTTCCGCGCAGGTAAAGGGACCTGAGTCCAGCCGCCCCGGTGTTCTGGACATTGGTGAGCACTAAGGCGCCGGTGCCGTTGGCATGGATCTGCGGATTGACGGCGCCGGCGCCGATCTCGATGTAACGGTCGCTCGTCTCGCCAGGGCCCACATAGTTGAGCACGGATGAGACGAGGGTGACGGCGTTGGCGACTAGGTTTGCGCCGGTGCTCGTGCCGACGCTACTGCCGGCCGAACCGGAACTGTTGCCGAGTGAATTGACGGTCAGCGTACCGGACGCAATCGCAGTGACACCAGTGTAGGTGTTGGCTCCAAGCAACTGAAGCACCGTATTGGACGCCGCAATAGTCAGGGCACCGCTACCGCTGTTACTGAGCACGCCCGAAATCGTCGCGTAGTCGGTGCCCGTCGACGGATTATCGGTCACCGTGATCGTGTGCGCGTTCCCGGCGAGGTCGATGTTGTTCCTGATCTCGACCTCGGCCAACGCGGTGGCGCTGTTCAGGTTGAGATTGGCGTTCGCTGCAGTGTAGAAGCCTCCGCTGTTAAAGGTCAGCGTCGAGGGCGTGGACTGCCCGCCGATGTTGACGGTCAGCTTTTCGGTGTCGGAAGCGAAACCGCTGGCCGTCGCCTGGAGCGTGATCGTACCGGTGCCAGCCGCGGCTGAAGCCGTAAGTGAACGGGTCAGGCTGCCGGACATTTGCAGGATGCCGGCGTTGATGACGATCGGGCTGTTCGCCGGGATTGTGGAAACGATCGAGCCCGCGGGGCCATAGGTTCCGACCAGCGTACCGGCGGAAATCGTAGTGAGTCCCGTGTAGCTGTTCGACGAATTGCCAAGCACCCAGATGCCGGCGCCGGACTTGGTCAAGGAGGTGTACTGTGCGACGCCCGTTGCGTTCGTGTTGTTTGTCAGCTGCGGGAAGAAGGTGCTGTCTCCCAACGAGCTGCCGGCCAAGGTGAGACCCTGGGCGGCGGCGTTGGCATTGGCGGCGGAACCGAATACGATCGGATTCGTGTTGCTGAAGACGAGCGACGAATTGAAGGCCGACTGGTTCTCGATCAGTCCGCCCGGATTGCTGGCGGCCGAGTTGAGCGTGAAGAGGCGGTCAGTACTGACGGAGCTCAGTCCAGTGTAACGGATGCCAGAATACTGGTTGCCCGTGAAGACCCAGGATGCGGCGTTCGTCGCGGTGGAAGTGGCATCCCCCTTCCCGATGGCGGAAGCGGCGCCGATGTTCGCGAGGTTCATCACCGAAGTACGGGTGAAGGTACCCGAGATGCCGTTGGTCGCCGCAAAGGTGAAGACGCCGGTGAACGTGCTCAGGCCGGACCAGACGGTATTGGCGCCCAACGTCATCACGTTGAGCTTCTGGGCACCGGCTTCTTCCTGGAAGATGCCGGAGAAAACCGTGCCGGCTACGGAGCTCACATAAGCCTGAGAAGTCGTGCTAGAGTTGGTGATCGTACCGGCGCCATCCAGGGGGCCGATTGGCTGGGTCGTGCCGTTGAGATCCAGGGTGGCACCCTGGCGAACGACCAGACTGGGCGCGCCGCTGGAACTACCATAAGTTCCCGGACCAATCACCGCGCCGGTGTTGAGTTTCACCTTGCCCTCGTTGATGGTATTCGTGGCCGAAGCGGAACCGACGAGGACTGTGTCGATCAGCAGGGTGCCGAGGCCGTTCTTAGTCCATCCTCCGGTCGACGTGCTGGTGATCGGCGTCTGCAACGTGAGCAGGTCGTTCGCCTGATTGACGCGGATAACCACCGCACCCGTGCCGCCTGACGTGATACCGGAACCGCCTTTGATGGTCGAGCTGCCACCGTCAACCAGGATTGGCGCCTCGCCGTTAGCTCCGAGCTGGATGGTCAGCAAGTTGGACGCCGCGAGCGTGAGGGTGTTAGCCGAGAGTTTCAGCGAAGACACCGTCATTGCCGTCTGCGCGGTGATGTCACCGGTGATGCGATTATGCTTCGCGGCGGTGAGCGTCGCCGCGCCCGCGATGGCATCGACGAAGCCCGTGGTCGTGCCGTAGGTAGGCGCCGCGATAACCACCGCGGTCGTGCCGCTGGAGTAGGCGAAGTTCGAGCCGTTGACGTAGATATGTCCGTTGCCGAAGAGGGCGGTCGCCGAAGAGGCGGCCGCAGCGGTGAAGGTGACACTCCCCGCGGGCGAAGAGGAGAGGTCGATATTGATACCAGAGGTCTTCGCTACAGTACCCAAGGAGGCGAAGATCAGTCCGGCCGTACCGGTGCCGTTGGCCGTCAGCTTGATGGTGCCGGCGCCGTTGGTAGGCGTAAGCGCGCCAAGAGATTCGGTGGTCGCCGTATTGGAGACGGCGACGAGCTCGAGGGTGCCGCCAGCCCAGTAATTATTGGCATTCTGGTTGAAGATAACCGCGCCGGTGGACTTGATGACATCCGACGCAGCCAGGACAGCCTTGATCTTCAGCGTGCCTCCGGTGATGGTGGTCGCACCGGTGTAAGTGTTCGCGCCGGAAAGGGCCCAAGTTCCCGTGTCGTTCTTCGTGATGCCCATCGTGCCCGTGAAGTCGGGCAGGATACCGGAGAGGAGATTGTCGGTGGTATTGGTCCCGCCGAGGACGAGGGCGCGGGCGGCGGCGTTGCCGATGCCCGTGAAGTTAGAACTGATAACGACCGGGTTGGCGCCCGGCTGGCTGGCGTTAATGTAGGCGTTAACCGTCGTCGTATTGATGTTGATGACGCGGCTCGTCGTCAGGCCCAGTGCCGTCGGCGTCGTCGACGTGCCGATGGTGAGCATCCCCGGAGTCGTCGTGGCGTTGCCGAGAATAATCGCTTGGGTCGAGGCGTTGTTGAGGGAACGGAAATCGGTGATCGCGACAGCTCCGCTCGGGCCGGTGATCGAGCTCGGCGTAACGCCGGAGATCGTCACGGGCCCATCGATATTGGATCCGGTCCCCTGGATCGTCAGGGTGCCGATGCCGCTCTTGGTAAGTCCTTTGGTATAGGTCGCGTCCGCCGTGATGGCGATGCTTCCTCCGACGACTACGTCTCCTCCGCTGACGGTGAAGGTGATGACGCGAGCGGCGGTGATATTGCTGCCGGTGTAGGTGTTATTGAAGACATCACCGCTGAACGTAGTGGTGCCGGTGCCCAAGGAATTGACGATGGTGACGGAGTTGCTTCCGCTATTGGCAGAAGCGAGGCTGGTGCTGGTAAAGCTGAAGCCGGTTCCGTTACGACCCGTAAGGCTCGTCTGGTAACCGCCGTAGATTGATAGATCACCGAACGCGTTGATCTGGTTGATCACCGACTGGCCTGGCGTACCCTGAGCGTAAACACTACTGCTGCTGTTGGCTTGGTACACGTTCTTACCCCAGTTCAAGGTAGCGCCGCTGGTGGTACCGGAGCGGAATTCCATGGCGCCACCGTAGAGATTGAAAGTGCCTGAAGACCCCGTGCCGGCGTTGGTCCCCGTCATGGTGGGATCCACGAACCGGATCGTGCCCGTCTCGGAGCGGAACGTGCCGCTGAAGCCCGACGCGGAACTTGGCGCGATGATCAACGTGCTGGTGCTGGCATACTTTTTGATCTGCGTCGCGGTGCTTCCGCCCGTCATGACGCCGCTGATCAAGGTGCTGCCGATGCCGTAACCGTTATTGGAACCGACGATGAAGGTCGAAGTGCCGAACGTGAGCGTGCCCGAAATCGTCAGCAGGCCGCCGACAGAGGTGAATTCGGATTCGGCGGCGGCCGAAAGGGTGACGGCGCCCGAGAGCGTGTTATTTCCGAAGCTCGCGATGCTTCCGCCACCGAGGTTGTTCGGACCATAACCTGGGGCCGAGATATCACGGGAAATCGTAATGCCCGCCGCGCCGATCGTGCCCTGGAGTAAAAGCTGCCCCCCGAGGCCGCCCTTACTGCCACCCGATGCAATGACGATCTGCGACGTGGAAGCGCCCAGCGCACCTGCGCTAGTGATGGCCAGCGTGCCGCCCGAAATCGTGGTGGTGCCCGTGTAGCTATTGCCGGAGTTGGTCAGCAGAACGGCCCCCAAACCAGTCTTGGTGAGGCCCGCGCTTCCCGCGACAACGGTATTGATCGTCGCCTGCTGACCCGGGGCGACGGTGATGGTGGGTGCGCCACTGGCGCTCGCCAACGTGAGCGTATTAGAGCCTGCAATTGCATAACCCGTAGTGCCAAAATAGAGCCCGCCAACCGTCACATTATCCGTCAGGGTGACTGTTCCCGCGGTCGGGCCGATGAAATTGGCGACGTCATAATTCGCGTTCGTCCAGGCGACGTCAGCCGAGCCGTTATACCAATTCAGCAGAGGGGAGCCCGACGCAGAATTGTTCCAATTTCCCGCTCCACCAAGATTCGTCCCAAGCGTGCTGTCATTTCCGGACGCGGCGGCATCGCTATCCCAGTAGAGATTGGCGGCCATGGCCTTCGGGGCCGTGGAATTGCCGATGCCGATCAGGGCTGCGGCCACCATGAGGGTGGCACGAGGCAAGAGGGTTCGACGCTTCGAAAGTTTCATGAGAATAAATAGGGAGAGGCCACCGGGTGGTGACATCAATTGGGGGTACCAAGAATATTGAGGCGTTAACCCCACTCGCACAACCGTTTTTGGCCGTTTTTAGGCCCAACTAGGGGGTGTATGGGTTTTGGGGTAGGGATTTGCTTTTATTTGTTAAAATTACGTTAAATTAAGCATTAAATTACGTTAAAATCATAAATTAGTCATTTATATGACTTTATACGCATTAAAAACTTATTCACAGCCCCATTAATCGAGGGAAAAGGAAGCCTCCCCAGTTTCGCAGGTAACGTACGGTTGCCACGCAGGGGAGCCCCTACCCTCACCACGGGGCCTTACCTCACGACGCCCTTAAGGGCCGTGAACCACTTGGTCGCCATCTTCTCGGCTCCTTGGGCATTCGGGTGGACCTTGTCCAAGATAGTGTCCTTCTGCGGATCGAAGCCGGTGAACTGATCCACAATCATGACCGGGGCATCCGGGCGGTGCAACTCGCGAGCCAGCAGGACCTCGGACTGGTTGAGCTCCGGGATATAGCCGTACTTGGGCAGCTTGCCGCTGGGGATCACGAGCGCGAGCAGGATGACGACCTTGGGGTTCTGCTTCCGGGCCGCTTCGATGATTGTACGCTCGGCGGCGATGATGCCAGGGACGGGCTTCTCCTCGGCCGAGTGATTGTGACCGCAGTGAAGCAGGATGATGTCGGGCTTCGCCTGCTTTAATTTCTGAGGCATGATGCCAGCCAGAAACTCAGCGTTCCTACCTCCGTAGCCCTCGTGCCAAAGGGGGCCATTCGGCCCATCGCTCTGCTGCGAACCGACGAACACGTAATTCAATCCAGTGGCGCGGAGCTTCTGATCAAGCGGCAACCGATACGTCACGAACGTCTTGCCGCCCTGGGTGATCGAATCACCGACGGCAAGGATGCGGATGGGCTCGGCGGAGGCCGAGAAGATGAAAGATGAGAGATAAAGGAGGGAGGATAAAATGGCTGATTTCATTGGGTGGGATGAGATAAGGAAGAACAGAGGACTGAGTCGATGACTGCATTGAGGACTGAATCGAGTGCTGAATCGATGGGAAAAGCGGAGAGGGCTGAATGGAAAAGTCCTGACGCCTGCATCGGGTAGGGCCGAGCATCCCTGCTCGGCCGCGGCCGGCCAAGGATGGCCAGCCCTACCCAAGACAGGCACTGTCGTGACGCGGTCCCTGCCCTACCCGATCAACTTCAACACCTGCTCAGCCAACAACGCCATACCGAGACCGGAGATGCCGATAAGGGTCTCGGTGATCGTCCACGTGCGCAGGGTCTGTCCGACAGTCAGGCCGAGGCATTCCTTGACCATCCAGAAACCGCTGTCGTTGAGGTGCGAAAGGAAGAGCGAGCCGCAGCCAATCGAGATGACCATCAGCTCGGGACTCGTGCCGGGATGCGTCGCCAAGACCGGCGCGATGAAACCCGAAGCGACGGTGATGGCGACGGTCGCAGAACCTGTGGCGACGCGGATGAAGGCCGAGACAAGCCACCCATAGACCAATAACGGCAAGCCCGCAGTGGCCGCGATTTCGGCGAGCTGCTTGTCCACGCCAGCCGTACGCATTACGAGCGCGAAGCCGCCGCCGGCACCGACGAGGATGAGCGTCATACCGATGCCGGAGACACTTTGTTCGGAGAATTTCAGGAGCTCGCCAGCGGATCTTCCGCAGCGTTTCCCAAAAGCCCACATGGCGAAAAGTACCGATAAAAGCAGGGCGATGACGGGGTTGCCGACGAAGAGCCCGACCTTCCCCCAGAGGGCTTCCTTGGCCTGAAGCAGCTCCACCAATGTACCCATCAGAAGCAGGATGACGGGCAGCAAGACGGTGAAAATCGTGAGCCCGAACGTCGGCAGGGTCTGCCCGGCCGAGACCGAAGGCGTGAACTCCGGCGTGGCGACTTCGACCCGCTTAACGGCGAGTTTCGCGAAGAACGGACCCGCGATGGCGGCAACCGGAATGCCGAGCACCAAAGCCCACAGGATGACCTTACCCATGTCGGCATGGAGCGCATCGATTGCGATGACGGGGCCGGGGTGCGGCGGCATCAGGCCGTGCATCACGGAGAGGAACGAGAGCAGCGGCAGCACCAAGCGCAGGAACGGCTGGCCGGTCTCCTTGGCGAGGGTGATGACGATCGGAAGAATCAGCAGTAGGCCCACGGCGAACCAGGTCGTCATGCCGACGCAGAGCGCGAGCAGGATGATGCAAAGGCCAATCCGCGAGGGCCCGAGCGTGCGGATGAACTGCTTGGCAAGCACCCCTGCCCCGCCGGATTCGGCGAGGAGTTTCCCAAACACAACGCCGAGCACGATAATCGAACCGGTGCTGGCCAAGGTGTTTCCGAAGCCCGTCTGGAAGGCCTTCAAGACCTCCGCCATCGTGAGGGCTCCCTGCGTGGCGACGACCATCGCGCCGAGCGTCAGCGAGCTGATGAGTAGCGCAATGAACGGGTTAAGCTTCAGCCAGGTCACCAACAGGACCAGGACGGCGATGGCGAGCAGGGCGTAAAGCATGGCGCGAAGGAATCAGGGTTTCGGCGGGGCGACCGTGGCACGAGTAGCACCCGTGCTGATGCCCCCGTCAACCAACAAGGTCTGTCCAGTCACGTAGCGGCTCTCTTCGGAAGCGAGGAAGACCACTGGCCCAGCGAGGTCGTCGGGCGCACCGGGGCGCTTGAGCGGGATGCGGTCGCAGAGGTATTCGACCCACTCGCGGTTCTCGTAAAGGACGGCATTCTGGGCGGTCTTGAACCAACCTGGCGCGAGGCAATTAACGGTGACACCATGGCGACCCCAGTCATCGGCGAGGCTCATGGTGAGCTGCTTCACGCCACCGCGGCTGGCGCCATAGGGCGCAAGGCCGGCGTAACCCGCGACGCAGGTGACGGAGCCGATGTTGACGATGCGTCCGTAGCCGCGCGCAATCATACCCGGCGCGACGGCCTGCGACGTGAAGAACGTGCCGCGGAGATTGGTATCGAGGACCATGTTCCAATCCTCCCAGGTGACCTCGAGGGCGGGCTTGCGCGCGTTGCATCCGGCATTGTTCACGAGGATGTCGATGCGACCCATCTGCTTCTCCACCGAAGCCACGGCAGCTTGAATGCTGGCGTGATCGCGGACATCGAGATCAACACCGCACGTGCGGCGGCCGAGGGCCTCGATCTCCTTGCGGAACGGGGCGAGCTTGGAGGCGTCGCGGCTCGACATCGCGATGTCGGCGCCGGCCTGCGCAAGGGCGCGGGCGAAGTATTGTCCGAGGCCGCGGCTGGTGCCAGTGATGAAGGCGACCTTGCCGGTGAGATCGAAGAAAGCCATGGATTCTAGGGGTCAGACTTGAGGAGCGAGGATGACCTTCATCACGCCCGGAGCGCCGGCGTAGAGCTTCGCGAACCAGTCGGCACCTTGCGCAAGCGGGGCGACCGCCGAGATGATCTTATCGACCTTGATCTGCTTGGTAGCGAGGAGCTCAATGCAGCGCGGGATCTCGCCCGCGGAGGCGCAGGAACCCTGCAGGCGAAGCTGACGGGTAACGACGACCTGGAGCGGGAGTTCGGTCTTCGGCGTGAGGTTGCCAACGAGCGTCACCGTGCCGCCCTTGCGCACGGCGTGGATTGCGGAAAGCACCGTCGCATTAAGGCCGACGCACTCGAACGCGGCGTCGGCACCTTGGCCTTTGGTGAGCGATTTGACGAACTCCGTGAGGTCGCCGCCAGTCTTGGGATTGAAGCTGTGCGTAGCGCCGAGTTCCTTGGCGACGGCGAGGCGCGAGTCCTCGGTGTCGACGGCGATGACCTGAGCGAACCCCGCGATCTTGGCGGCTTGGAGCGTTAGGAGGCCGATCATGCCGGTGCCGACGACGATGGCGGTGTCGCCGGGGGCGACGGGCGTGAGACGGACGGCGTGCACGCCGACCGAGACGGCCTCGATCATGGCGGCTTCGGCGAAGCCGAGTTCAGCGGGAAGTTTATGGAGGATACGGGCGGGGACGGTGACGAATTCGGCGAACGCGCCGTGACGGCGGTAGTCACCACAGGAGACGCCGAGGACTTGGCGGTTGTCGCAGAGATTAACGTCGCCACGCTGGCAGTGGACGCAGTCGCCGCAGAAGACGGTGGAGTCGAAGGTCACGCGATCGCCCGGGGCGAAGCCCTTTACCTTGGCGCCGACGCCGGTGATGACCCCCGCGGCTTCATGGCCCATGACCAGGGGCGGGATGCGGCGGCCCGTGGAACCATCGTAGCCATGGATGTCGGAACCGCAGATCCCGCAGGCGCGGACTTGGATGAGGACGTCGTCCGGACCGCAGACCGGATCGGCCACGTCCACGTAAGACATCTTCTTATATTCGGTGAGGAGCAGGGCTTTCACAGAGCTGAGGAAGGCGGGTTTTGGCGAGAGGAGCAAGACTAGGGAGGGCCGAGTCGATGGCAGATGACCGAACAGTGCACGGAGGGCTGAATTGAGGACTGCGTAGAGGACTGAATGGAGGGCTGAATTGATTTTGTACCACCCGCCACCGGCCACCCGGGGCTGCCACCCGCCACCCGAAATGGAGCGATGGCTGAGTCGATGACAGATGACGGAGGGCAGAACTCATCACGGAGGACTGAATGGAGGACTGCGTTGAGGGCTGAGTGGACGGCTGAATGGAGAAGTCCAGCCACCTGCCACCCGAAGCGGGGAGATGACTGAATCGATTTCTTATCACCCGCTACCCGAACCTGAACCTGATTACCCGTACCCGGCTCCTGATTACTGAGACCCGAGACCTGAAAAATGAATACCCCAGCCAATCATCCGGTTTCCGGTCTCCCCTTGCTCGACTGTGTTCCCAACCGCTAACCGCCAACCGCTAATACCACCCTTTGGTTTGCCTCTCTCCGGACACCACCCTACCCATTCCGCATGAAGTTCCTCCCCGCCTTCTTGCTTTCCGTGCTATGCGCCTTCGCCGCCGAAGGCCCGAAACAATCCATCGAGAAGCTCGACCCCGCCCTGGATGCGCTCTTGGACAGCAGCACCAAGATCGAGACGCTCGCGACGGGCTTCACCTGGGCCGAGGGCCCAGTGTGGTACAAAGGACGCATCGTCTTCTCCGACGTCCCGAACAACGTCGCTTATCAGTGGGTCGAAGGCGATGCGATGGCCTCCGTCTTCCTCAAGCCCAGCGGAACGGACGAGGCTTCGGCCAACCAAGGCTCCAACGGCCTGAGCGTCGACGCCCAAGGCAATATGCTCCTCTGCCAGCACGGCACCCGTCGCATCGCGCGCCTCGGCCCAGACGGCAAGTTCCAGGTGCTCGCGGCGAAGAACCAAGACGGCGCCCGCTTCAACAGTCCTAACGATCTCTGTGTGACCAAGGACGGCACCATCTTCTTTACCGACCCGCCCTATGGCGTACCGAAAGGCGAGAAGACCGAGACTCCTTATCACGGCGTCTATAAGCTCACGACCGACGGCAAGGTATCGCTCGTGACCAAGGAAGTGCAGTGGCCCAACGGTATCGCCCTGAGCCTCGACCAGAAGTCCCTCTACCTCGCCATCTCGGACAGCAAGAACACCCGCGTCGCAGTCTGCGGCCTCGATGGTTCCGGCCTGCGCGACGTGTTCGTCGCCGCCAAGCTGAAGAGCAAGGAACGCCAAGGCGGTTGCGACGGCATGAAGCTCGACATGAACGGCAATATCTGGACGAGCGGTCCTGGCGGCATCCTGATTGTCACGCCGGAGGGTAAGCACCTCGGCTCGATCCTCTGTGGCCAGCCAACGGCAAACCTTGCCTGGGGCGATGATGGCCACTCTCTTTATATCACGTCCAAAGATCGACTCCTGCGCGTAAAGACGAAGGTCAAGGGCGCGGGATTCTGACCGCGCGCTGACTTAGGTAGGGACGGCTCTCCGAGCCGTCCGCACTTCGGCGGGTTCGGAGAACCCGCCCTACCAAAGCCCGCCCACGGACGCGACGCCGTCGCGCCCCTACCTTAAGACCCCAGCCAATCATCCGGTCTCCGGTTTCCCTTTGAGCGATAGTCTTCTGTCTCGGGTAGGGCGGGCTCTCCGAGCCCGCCGTTGAGCCGAACGAGGGTCGCAACTCTGTCCGCGACCGGACGGCTCGGAGAGCCGTCCCTACCAGGGGCCGTTGAGCCGAACGAAGGACGCAGTTCCGTCCGCCCACGGACGCGACGCCGTCGCGCCCCACCCACAGACATCCACAGACCCTTAGCCGAAATTCCGATACGTTCGTGCCTATTGTCGGGTAAGTTGACCCCTTTCAGATTGGCAACCTTTGGGGCGGGGGTATGTCCTAACTCCTACCCATGAAGCACCCCCTCGCCCTCCTCGCCCTCCTCGCCGCGTTCGGCCAAGCCGCCGTCGCCGAAGAAGTGAAGCTCGTCGAACAGAAGGACAAGCAGCAGATCGACGTCGTCGTCGACGGCCAGCCCTTCACCTCCTACGTCTACTGGTCCAACCAGAAGAAGCCCTTACTCTCCCCGCTGCGCACCTCGCAGGGCAACATCTTCACTCGCGGCTTCCCGCTCGAAAAGGTCGCCGGTGAGCGCACTGACCACCCCCACCACATCTCTTCGTGGTTCAACTACGGTAACGTCAACGACTGCGATTTCTGGAACTCCCCGCCCGAAGGCTTCGACCGCGACAGCAAGATCCCCTATGGCGCCGTCCGTCATAAGAGCATCAAGTCGATTAACAGCGGCAACGGTTCCGCCACCCTCGAGGTCTCGTCCGACTGGATTATGAACGACGGCTCCAAGGTGCTACAGCAGGATGAACAGCTCGTCTTCCGCGCCTCCAAGGACCTGCGTATCATCGACCGTATCATCACCCTGACCGCACAGGAGAAGGACGCCGTCTTCAAGGACTCCAAGGAAGGCGCCATCGCCATCCGCCTGACCCGTTCGCTCGAAGAACCCTCCACCAAGGCCGAGATCTTCACCGACGCCGCCGGCAAGCCCACCGCCGTCGCCAAGCTCGACAACACCGGCGTCAACGGCGTCTACCTCAGCAGCGAAGGCAAGGTCGGCGAGAAGGAAGCCTGGAGCACGCGTGCCAAGTGGATGACCCTCTCCGGTAACGTGAAGGGCGAAGACGTGTGCATCGGCATCTTCGACCACCCGAAGAACAGCACCTACCCGACGTACTGGCATAACCGCGGCTATGGCCTCTTCGCCGCCAATCCGTTCGGCGCCAAGGAATTCACCAAGGGCAAGACCACGCTCAACTTCACCATCAAGGCCGGCAAGTCCGAGACCTTCCGCTTCCGCATCCTGATCCACTCCGGCAAGCTCACCGCAGAGCAGACCGAAGCCCAGTATCAGCAGTTCCTCAAGGACGTGCAGTGAGCGCGCACGCGCGCACGACCAAAGGGGCCGCCAGGCCCCTTTTTTATTTGGGTAGGGGCGCGACTGCGTCGCGTCCGTGGGCGGACGGACATCGGAACAGTCGAAAGACTTGCCCGGTAAATCCAACTCGCTTCGGCGAACGGACGCCACGCAGTGGCGCCCCTACCCAAGGCAGCCGAGGGTAACAGCAAAGGGAGACCGGAAACCGGATAGCATGCTGCGGACATAAGACCCCCCAGCTAATCATCCGGCCTCCGGTTTCCCCTTGAGTTCAATGCCTTTGTTTCGGGTGACGGGTGACGGCCCTCAGGGCATCGGCCTTTCAGGGTTCGGCCGATCGGCCCTCGGCAGCCGGCTCCAGGCTCCTGCGGCTGATGGCCGAAATGCTGGAGCCCGAATCCCTGATACCTGCGGCCGTCACCCGTCACCCTAGATCGTCTAACCGCCAACCGCTATCAGCCTACGCCGGCCGAGTCTCGACATCCCTCATTCTCTGGCCGAAATTCCCGCATCGCCATGAAGACCCGTAAGCTCGGCCACTCTCCGCTGCATCTCACGCCTGTCGGGCTGGGCACCTGGGCCATCGGCGGCGGCGATTGGAAATTCGGCTGGGGCGCCCAGGACGACGCCCTTTCGATCCGAACGATTCACGAAGCAATGGCCGTGGGCATCAACTGGATCGACACCGCAGCAGTCTACGGCCTCGGCCGCTCCGAAGAAGTCGTCGGTCGCGCCCTGAAGGAGATGAAAGAAAAACCGATCATCTCCACGAAGTGCGAGCGCTGCTGGGATCCGGACGGTTCCATCGTGCCGCGCCTCAAGCGCGCGAGCGTGAAGCAAGAATGCGAAGACAGCCTCCGCCGCCTCCAGATCGACGTCATCGACATGTACCAGATCCACTGGCCGCAGCCGGACGAAGACATTGAGGAAGGCTGGTCCGCCGTCGCCGAGCTCGTGAAGGAAGGCAAGGTCCGCTACGCTGGCGTCAGCAACTTCAGCGTCGCCCAGCTCGAGCGCATCCAGCCCATCCACCGCGTCACCTTCCTCCAGCCGCCCTACAGCATGCTGAACCGGAGTATCGAGACGGCACTCCTACCCTACTGCGAAGCCAACGACATCGGGATTGTCTCCTACAGCCCGATGCAGAAGGGCCTGCTCAGCGGCAAGGTCACCAAGGAATGGGCCGACGCCCTTCCGACCGACGACCACCGCCGCGCGGACCCGCAGTTCAACGAGCCGCTCCTCTCCAAGAATATCGCCCTCACCAAGGCCCTCGCCGAAATTGCGCACCGCTATGGTCGCAACTCCGCCGAGCTCGCCATCGCTTGGGTACTGCGTCAGCCGCGCGTGACCGCGGCGATCGTCGGAGCCCGCAAGCCAGGCCAGATCAAGGAGACCGTTTTCGGGGGCAATTTCACGATCAAGCCGGACGATATCGCGAAGATCGAGGAAGCCTTGGCCGTCCGGGGCTGATAACGAGGGGAAGGCGGGGACTTAACCTGCCCTTAAGGTCGCTTCGGGTATGATAGTAGCCTAACCCAAAGTCATGCGCCCCCAGTCCACCGCCCTCTTGCTCGCTACGCTCGGCTTCGCCGCCGCCGCGCACGCGCACATCCCGCCAATCGACAACCAGTATCGCACGCCGTCCGAGGCCCCTGCGATCGTCCAGCCGACGGTGAAATACGTGATAACCAGCACTTATCTCGCCGCCGCCTCGGGAAGCGCTCCGCTGATCGCCACCCCTTTCCAGGCCTTCTCTAAGAACGTCAGCGTACGCTGGGATGACACGTATCTCTACGTCGAGGCCAAGGGCCTGCCCGACCACCCGCTCATGGCCGGCATCAAGTCCTGGCAGCAGCAGGTGCCGATCCCGCAGACCTATGCGGGCGCCACCGCCTGGCGTATCCCGCTCAAGCCCGTGCCCGCTAAGGAACCGATGTCCGCCAAGACGCACTTCATGCGCGGCGCCATCGCCCTCGCCGCCAACGGGGTGCCGATCTTCAACGCACTGAACAACCGCGGCGATGATGCCAAGGCTTTCGGCGAACTCGACAGCTGGGGCGGCCACTGCGGCAAAGCCGACGACTACCATTACCATGACGCCCCGGTCTTCCTCGAAAAGGAACTCGGCAAGGGCAAGCCCATCGCGGTCGCCCTCGATGGCTACGCGATCTACGGCTACAACGAACCCGATGGCGCGACGCCAGGCAAACTCGACGCCTTCGGCGGCCATGAGACCAAGCCGCTCGGCTACCACTACCACGCCCAGAAAAAGTATCCTTACATCAACGGCGGCTTCCACGGCGAGGTGAAGGAAGTCGACGGTCAAGTCGACCCTCAGCCCTCTGCCAGCCACGTGCGCCGCACGGGCTCGAGTTATACGCAGAGTCCGCTCCGCGGTGCGGTGATCAAGGACTTCACGGTCGATGGCAACAAATACGCCTTGAACTACACGCTCAATGGCAAAGCCCTCAGCGTGAAATACAAGCTGAACGAGGACAAGACATGGACCTTTGTCTACTCCAACCCCGATGGCTCCACGGCCACGGAAACCTACACACCGAGCGAACGCGGTCCCGGCGGCGGCAAAGGCAAAGCCGGCGAAAAGGGCAAGGGCGGCGAGAAAGGCAAAGGCAAGGGTGCGGAGAAGGGAAAGCGCCCGCCTGAAGAAAGCGGAGATCCCAAGCCGAAGGGCGAAGATGTCGAAGCCACAATCGACGAGACTGCTGGCGACCAATCCGCGCCTCCCGCAGGCGAAGGTAAAGGGGGCGAAAAAGGAAAAGGTAAAGGCAAGGGCGGCAAGAAGGGCGACAAGCCAGGCATGGTGAAGCCCTCGATGGAAGATACCATCAAACTCAACGTCTACGCCGATAACTGGTTCATCCTCTACATCAACGGTAAGCTCCGCGTCGTCGACCCGATTGACTACATGCCGCACAACGTCGTCTCCGTCGACATTCTCCCAGAGTACCCGATGACGATCGCCATCATGGGCCGCGACAACGCCGACCCGAAGACCGGCCTGGAATACGGCGACCATATCGGCGACGCCGGCCTGATCCTGAAGTTCTCTGACGGCACCGTCACGAACGCGAAGTGGAAGGCGAAAAACTACTTCAAGGGCCCGCTCAACGGCGACGTAAAGAACCCTAAAGTCGAGCACACCCCCGTCCCAGCCAACTGGTTCGCCGTCGACTTCGACGACAGCAAGTGGGCCAACGCCACCGAATACACCGAGGAACGCGTGAACCCGAAAGAGTCTTTCACCAAGGCCAAGGAGAACTTCGCCGGCGCGAAGTTCATCTGGTCCGAGGACCTCGACCTCGACAACACCGTCCTCTTCCGCACCAAGGTCGAAGCCCCGGCCGGTTACAAGCAGCGATGGACGACCAAGTCCGAGTTCGACCTATCGAAGCCGTTGGGGCAGTGATGAGAAAGGTATTAGCGGTTGGCGGATAGCGGTTGGCGGTTGGGAGATGCCAACGAGCCAAGGGGAGCGGAAACCGGGAAAGATACTGCGGGCATTATTGAGGACCCCAGCTAATCATCCGGTCTCCGGTCTCCCTTAAATTTTTCCTAACCGCTAAACCCTGTCTTGGGTAGGGGCGCGACTGCGTCGCGTCCGTTCGCCTTGGCACGTCGGACTTACCGGGCAAGTTAATCGACTATTTAATCATCCGTCCTCCCACGGACGCCACGCAGTGGCGCCCCTACCCATTGCACGTCTCCGGTGGCGGGTGGCAGGCATCAGGGCTTTTCCATTCAGCCCTCCACTCTGTCCTCAATTCAGTCCTCTGTCATCGATGCAGTCATCTGCCCTCGACTCAGTCCTCTCTCCTGACTCAATACCCCCACCCCCATGAAGACGCTTCCCCTGCTGCTGGCCCTGGCCTCCCTTTCCCTTTTCGCCGCCGACGCCCCCAAGGCCGCCCCGGCTGAGAAAGTCGCCGTGAAAGCAAAGGCGAAGGCAAAGGCGCCGAACCCAGCGATGACTCCAATCGAGGATGTCGCTGGCCTCCCGCGTGTGCTGCTTATCGGGGATTCGATCTCGATCGGCTACACCCTGCCCGTCCGCCAGGAACTCGCCGGCAAGGCCAACTTGCACCGCATCCCGACCAACGGCGGCCCGACCAAGAACGGCACGGCGAACCTCGCCAAGTGGCTCGGCGAAGGCAAGTGGGACGTGATCCATTTCAACTTCGGCCTGCATGACCTCCGCCACATGGAAGACGGCAAGCGCCAGGTAGAGCCGGCGGACTACGAGACCAACCTGCGCTCCCTCGTGGCCGACCTAAAGAAGACCGGTGCAAAACTTATCTTCGGCACCACGACGCCCGTGCCTGAAGGCAAGCTCACGCCTCCGCGCACCTTCGGCGACGTCGCCACCTACAACGACATCGCCCTCAAGGTGATGAAAGAGAACGGTGTCGCGATCGACGACCTCAACGCCGCCGTCGCCCCGGATATCGCCAAGCTCCAGAATCCGCATGACGTGCACTACAACCCCGAAGGTTATGCTGTCCTCGGCAAGGCCGTCGTGAAGTCGATCAACGCGGCGCTCGCGAAGTAAGGGTAGCGGGCAGGGGCGCGACTGCGTCGCGTCCGTTCGCCAAGTTGCGTGCGCATCACCGGGCAGCCTGCTCGACCCTCCAACCTTCGTCCGCCCACGGACGTGATAGCAATCACGTCCCTACCCATTGCAACGGGTAGGGCTGGCCATCCTTGGCCGGCCACGGCCAAGCAGGGATGCTCGGCCCCACCTTAAGGCCATCACGCCCCCGATACTCGATACTCTCGTGCCACCCCTACCCCTACCCCAGGCAGCCGCATTTGACCGTATTTGAAGGTCAAATGCCGGCCGCCCGAGGAACATTCCCCTTGGCAGGTTGTTGAAAGAGCGACAGGTTTTCCCTCCCCGTTACCGACCATGCCCTCCCGCATGGCCTTCCTCATTTTTTAACCAAAACCAGAAACCCATGCGCAAGCTGTCCACCCTCCTCCTGGCCCTGCTCGGATTCGCCTCCGTCTCGGCCCAGAACCTCACCCTCGAGAAGGGTGACAACATCGCCTTCGTCGGCAGCGGCCTCGCCGACCGGCAGCAGCACCAGGGCAATTTCGAGAGCCTGATCCACCAGGCGTTCCCGACCCACAACCTCGTGGTCCGCAACCTCGGTTTCTCCGGCGACGAAGTCGGCGTGAAGCCCCACCGCTCCGATGAAGTCGCCGAGCTGGACTACTTCCTAAATATGAAGCCCGGCGCCCTGACCACTACGGTCGGCAAGACCGAGGTCACCTACCACGCTGGCGCACACTTTCACGCCAACGTGATCTTCGCTTATTGGGGATTCAATGAGTCCTTTGCAGGACAGGCCGGCCTCGACACCTTCAAGTCCAACCTCGACGGCTGGCTCAAGAAGACCCTCGCCGCCGATTACGGCAAGGGCAAGGTCCGCGTCGTCCTCTTCTCTCCGATTGCCCACGAAGACCTGAAGTCCGCCTTCTTCGACGCCAAGATCGCCGCCGAGAACAATAAGAACCTCGCGCTCTACGTCGGAGCCATGGCCACCGTCGCCAAGGCCAACGGCGTTCAGTTCGTCGACCTCTTCGCGGCCTCGCAGCAGCTCTTCGCCGCGGCCAAAGCCCCCCTCACCATCAATGGCATCCACCTCAACGCCTCCGGCGACGCAGCCCTGGCTCCCCTCCAGTTCCAGGCCGTCTTCGGCAAGGCCGCCGGCGCCGTGAACGAGAAGGTCCGCGCCGAGGTGAATGAGAAGAGCACCCAGTGGCACCACCGCTACCGCACGGTCGACCAGTTCAACATCTTCGGCCAGCGCTCCCGCATCAAATATGAAGGCATCGACAATGCCACGGTGCTCGGCGCCGAGCTCGCCAACCGCGACCTCAAGACCGCCAATCATGACAAGGGCATCTGGGCCGCCGCCCAGGGCAAGGCCGTCGAAGTGAAGCACGACAACCTCAAGGCCGAAATCCCCGTTCCCCCGAATCGCAAAGAACCCGTCCCTTACCTCAGCGGCGAAGAGCAGCTGAAGTACCTGACGCTGCCCGAAGGCTGCAAGGTCGAGTTCATCGCCGACGAGACCACCATCCCTGAGCTCATCAACCCGGTGCAGATGAACTTCGACACCAAGGGCCGCCTCTGGGTGTCCTGCTGGCCGAACTACCCTGAGACCAACCCGACCACCAAGGTCTTCGACAAACTCCTCGTCCTCGACCTCGACCAGAAGACCGGCAAGGTAGCCAAGTCGCACGTCTTCCTCGATGGCCTCAATTGCCCGACCGGCTTCCAGTTCTATAAAGACGGCGTCATCCTGATCCAGTCGCCCGACATCTGGTTCGCTCGAGACACCTCCGGCAAAATGGAGAAGGCCGACTGGAAGGAACGCCTGCTCACGGGCATGGACGCGGCCGACTCGCACCACGAGACGAACTCCATTTGCTATGAACCGGGAGGCGCGATCTACCTCTCCGACGGCGTGTTCCATCGTACGCAGGTCGAGACCTTCAACGGCGTACTCCGCAACACCAACGGCGGGATCTACCGCTTCGAACCGCAGACCAGCAAGTTGTACCGCCACGTGCCCTTCGGCTTCGCCAACCCGCACGGCCGCGTCTTCGACTACTGGGGCAACGACATCATCACCGATGCCACCGGCAACGCCAACTACTTCGGACCCGTCTTCTCCGGCCACCTGGACAGCGGAGCCCACACCAACCCGGGTACGATCTGGAACCGCCCCTCCCGCCCCTGCCCCGGCACAGCGATCCTCAGCAGCCGCCACTTCCCCGAAGACTGGCAGGGCACGTTCCTCAACACGAACGTGATCACGGTCCAGGGAATCTTCCGTGCCAAGTTCACCGAAGAAGGCTCCGGACTCAAGGGTGAGACCCTGTTGCCGAACCTAATCGAGACCGACAAGGAAAAGGCCGGCAACTTCCGCCCCTCCGGCGTCGCCGTCGCCCCCGACGGTTCGCTCTACGTGATGGACTGGTCGCAGATGCTGATCGGCCACCTCCAGCACCACCTGCGCGACCCGAACCGCGATCACCAGCACGGCCGCCTCTATCGTATTACCTACCCATCCCGCCCGCTGCTCACGCCGAAAAAGATCGACGGTGAGTCCATCGAGAACCTCCTCGCGCTCCTCACTGAGCACGAAGACAACGTCCGCCAGCGAGCCAAGATCGAGCTGCATAAGCACGACACGGCCCAGGTCATCGCCGCCACCCAGAAGTGGGCCAAGCAGTTCGACCCGACCAAGGTCGAGGATGCGCACCATCTCCTCGAAGCACTCTGGGTTCACCAGTGGCACGATGCCGTAAACCTCGAGCTCCTCGGCCAGTTGCTCAAGTCGCCCGAGCCCCGCGCCCGCACCCAGGCCGTCCGCGTCGCCATCTACCAACGTGACCGCATCCCGAATGCGATCAGCATCATGGAGAACGCCGTCAAGGACGCCAACCCCCGCGTCCAGCTCGAAGGCATCCGCGGCCTGAGCTTCTTCAACGGCAAGGACACCGACCGCGCCATTGCCGCCGCCGCATCGCTCAAGGGCAGCAAGGACCATAACATCGCTTACTGTCTCCGCGAGACGATGAAGCAGCTCGCTTCCCTGCCCGAAGGCAACGGCAAGGTGAACCTGAAGGACTACGCCGACCCGAAGGAGACCTCGTACGGCCCGACCGACAAGAAGCTCTCGAAGGACGACAAGAAGCTCTACGACAAGGGCAAGGAAGTCTACTTCCGCGAAGCGCTCTGCGTGACGTGCCACCAGGCCGATGGCCGCGGCGCCGAAATGCCCAAGGAAGCCGGCAAGGAAATCCGCGGCGCCTACCCGCCCCTCGGTCGCACGCCCGGCTATCCCTACAACGGCTGGCTCGACGGCGACACCGACCGCGCCATCAAGCTCGTCCTCAACGGCCTCATGGGCAAGGTGACGATCGACGGCAAAGAATACGGCGACTACACCACCGGCCAGCCGGTGATGACCCCGCTCGGTCAGATGCTGAACGACGATGAGGTCGCCGCCGTTCTGACCTACGTCCGCCAGTCCTTCGGCAACAACCTCCCGGTGGTGAAGTCCGCCCAGGTGAAGAAGATCCGCGCCGCGACCGCCGCCCGCACGGCTCCCTACACGCCGGACGAACTCATCAAGGACCACCCGCTCGGCGCCCCCGTCAAGGCCGAGCCGGCGAAGAAGAAGTAAGTTCCCGCTTCGCTTCCCCGCAAAGGGCGTGCCATCCGGCACGCCCTTTTTCATGCCTGTCAATAACTCGGCCGCCGATGACGAGCGGTCCGCTTGCCTCTGGCACGACTTCGGCAAGAGTAGGGGGATGAGACCCGCCCTCTGGAAGGCCGTCGCCGACCACCTCAAGAAGCACGAGCAGCCCTATCGCCTGACCGCGCGCGACGACTTCAACGCGCGTGTGATCCTCAAGGGCTCGAAGGCGCTCGTCCGCGCTTTCTACCAGCCGCGCGAAGGCGACGTCCCAGGCGAAGCGACGATCAGCCTGACGCTCGACGGACAGTCCGAGATCGGGGCCATCGCGGCGTTCCTCTCGAACCAGAAGCGTTACGCAAAGAAGCTACCCTCGACGCTGCACTTCTCCCAGGAGCTCTCGCATCGCCGCCCCGGCGGCCTCGGCGAGGCCCGTCTAACCTTCAAGGCCAACGTCGTCTCTTGGCATGACACCAAGCTGATTGAGCGCCTCTCGCTCTTCTACGCCGACAGCGCCCACGCCCTCTTCCAGCTCCACATCGAGCTGATGACGGCAGGAGAGTGAACGGTCGCGAAGCGACCGGAGAGGACTGAGTCGATGGCGGAGGGCAGAGGACTGGAATGATTAGAGTATCGAGTATGGAGTATCGGGGTAGTGCATGCCTTGGGGTAGGGTCAGCACTGCGTGCTGACCTAGTTTACCTTTGGCTGAATTGAAGAGCCCCGCCACCTGGGGCTGCCACCTGTCACCCGAAGATGTGCAATGGGTAGGGACGCGACGGCGTCGCGTGCGTGGGCGGACGGAGTTTGGAACGGTCGGAGATTCTGCCCGACTCATTGTACGTGCCCCTGCGAACGGCGGCCATGGCAATGGCCGCCCTACCCCTACCCCTACCCCAACCCCCACCCCTCCCTCTCTTGCCTCCGGCCCTCGTGCCCTCCATTCCTCTTACATGCGCCTCGCCCTCCTCGCCTGCCTCCTCTCGCTCGGTCTTTCGGCCGCCGAATTCACCCTCTCCCCTGATGTGAAGTTCAAGCCGGACGCGAAGCACTTCGAGAAAGCCGGCCTGCCGCATGCGCTGGACTACCTGGCCTACCTGCCTTCGTCCTATGAGAAGGACAACGCCAAGAAGTGGCCGCTGGTGATCTTCCTCCACGGCTCCGGCGAACGCGGCACGCCGCTCAATCTCGTCCGTAAGAATGGCCTGCCCTTTGAACTCGATCGACGCGGCGACACACCCTACGTGATGATCGCGCCGCAGTGCCCGGCGAATGAACGCTGGAACGTCGTCGTGCTCGACGCCCTTCTAACCGACCTGCTGAAGACCTATCGCATCGACGAGAAACGCGTCGTCATCACCGGCCTCAGCCTCGGAGGCTATGGCAGCTGGGCTTGGTCATGTGAACACCCCGAGCGCTTTGCCGCTGTAATCCCGGTGTGCGGAGGCATCGATCCGGAGAAGACCGTCACGCTGAAAGGCATGCCGATCTGGGCATTCCACGGCGATAAGGACAAGAACGTCCCGCTCGAACGCGGTCAGCTCGCCGCCGAGGCCGCCAAGAAGAATGGCGCCGACGTGAAGTTCACCGTCTATCCCGGCGTAGCACATAACTCTTGGGAAAAAGCCTACGCCGAACCCGAACTCGAAGCCTGGATCCTCGCGCGGAAACGCTAAGGGTGGGGCGCGACTGCGTCGGGTAGGGACGTGATTGCCATCACGTCCGTGGGCGGACGGAGCTTGGAACGGTCGATTAACTTGCCCAACTCATCGTACGTGCCTCTGCGAACGGCGGCCATAGCAATGGCCGCCCTACCCTAGCAGGCATGACACCCCTTGTCCCCATGTCCCCGTGCACACGTGCCCCCTAAATCCACCCTTCCCTTTTCCCCCGACAGGGGCTTAAAAAGACCCCTTCCCTCGTCCCCCTTTACCGTCCCATGACCTCCGCCCAAGTCCGCCAATCCTTCCTCGATTTCTTCAAATCGAAGCAGCACTCGATCGTCCAGTCGTCGAGCCTGATGCCGGACTCCCCCAACCTGCTCTTCACCAACGCCGGGATGAACCAGTTCGTCCCGATCTTCCTCGGCCAGACGAAGTGCCCCTACACCCCCGGCCGCGCCGCCGACACCCAGAAGTGCATCCGCGCGGGCGGCAAGCACAACGACCTCGAAGACGTCGGCCTGGACACCTACCACCACACGTTCTTCGAAATGCTGGGCAACTGGTCCTTCGGCGACTACTTCAAGCGCGAGGCCATCGACTACGCTTGGGAACTCATCACCGAGGTCTGGAAATTCCCGAAGCACCGCCTCTACGCCACCGTCTACAAGCCCGACAAATCCAAGGGCGACCCATCCGACTTCGACCAGGAAGCCTGGGACGTCTGGGCCGAGAAATTCCGCGCCGCCGGCCTCGACCCCGAGGTCCATATCGTGAACGGGAATAAGAAGGATAACTTCTGGATGATGGGCGAGACCGGCCCCTGCGGTCCTTGCACCGAACTCCACGTCGACCTCACCCCGGAAGGCGACACGAAGGGCACGCTCGTCAACGGCAGCGATGCCCGCTGCATGGAGATTTGGAACCTAGTCTTCATCCAGTTCAACGCCAACCCCGACGGCACCTTCAGCCCGCTCCCGGCCCGCCACGTCGACACAGGCATGGGCTTCGAACGCGTCAGCGGCATCATGCAGTGCACGAAGAACTTCAAGGACTTCTCCGGCGTAATCTCCAACTACGAGAGCGATGTCTTCACGCCGATCTTCCGTCGCCTCGAGGAACTCTCCGGCAAGAAATACGGCTCCACCCTGCCCGCCGCCGGCTCGATCGGCGACACGCAGCAGGAGAAGGACGACGTGGCCTTCCGCGTCATCGCCGACCACATCCGCACGCTCTCTTTCGCGATCGCCGACGGCATCCAGCCGGGCAACTCCGACCGCAACTACGTCCTCCGCCGCATCCTGCGCCGCGCCGTCCGCTACGGCCGTACGCTCGGCCTGAAGAACGGCTTCTTCCACCAGCTCGTCGGCGTGCTCGCCGACACGATGGGCGACGTCTTCCCCGAGATCCGCACCCGCCGCGCCGTCGTCGCCGACGTGATCCGCATCGAGGAAGAATCCTTCAACCGCACCCTCGACAAGGGCATCGCCCTCTTCGAGGACGAAGCCAGCAGGCTCAAGGCCGGCGGCGTCATCTCGGGCGCCATCGCCTTCCGCCTCTACGACGAGCAGGGCTTCCCGCTCGACCTCACGCAGCTGATGGCCCGCGAACGAGGCCTAACGGTCGACGGCGCCGGCTTCGAGAAGCTAATGGAAGAGCAGCGTAACCGCGCCCGCGCCGCGCAGAAGAAGGAGATCATCACCCTTTCCGACATCGGTTCCGACCACCCGACGACCTTCGTCGGCTACGACGCCCTCGCCACGCAGGCCAAGGTCGCCCAGATCGCCAAGATCAAGGACCGCTCTGCCGTCATCCTGGACAAGTCCCCCTGCTACGCCGAGAGGGGCGGCCAGGTCGGCGACGCCGCAATCATCACCCTCGGAGGCCGCCAGTGGCACGTCACCGACACCCAGAAGTCCGGACAGACTTGGCTCCACTTCCTCGATGGCGAAGACGCCCCCGAGACCGGCGCGACGATCGAGATCGCCGTCGACAAGGCCCGCCGCGACGCCATCCAGCGCCACCATACGGTCACGCACATCCTTCACTGGGCGCTCCATGAGGTCGTCTCCAAGGAAGCCTCCCAGAAGGGTTCCGCGGTCGACCCGACGAAGCTGACCTTTGACTTCAACGGCGCGGCGCTCACGCCGGTCCAGTTGGCCGACATCGAGAAGCTCGTCAACGAGCGCATCCTTACCAACGACGCTGTGACGTGGAGCGAAGTCGCCTACGCCTCCGTCAAGGGTCGCCCGGACATCATGCAGTTCTTCGGCGACAAGTACGGCGACTCCGTGCGCGTCGTGCAGGTCGGCGGCAAGGCCGCGTCCCTCAACGGCTGGTCGATGGAACTCTGCGCCGGCACGCACGTCCGCCACACCGGCGAGATCGGCCTCTTCCGCATCGTCGGCGAGAACGCCATCGCCGCGGGCGTCCGCCGCATCGAAGCCGTCGCCGGCCTCGCCGCCTACGAACGCGCGAAGTCCGAAGCCGAGCTGCTGAAGGCGCTCGCCTCCTCGACCAACACGCCCGTGACCGACCTCGCCAAGCGCCTCGAGCAGATCATGGAGCAGTCCGCCTCGCTCGAGAAGAAACTCAAGGTCTACCGCGACAAGGAATCCTCCCAGCTCGCCGACGCCCTCGCCGCCAAGGCGAGCGACCGCGCCGGCCTGAAGTACGTCATCTCCCAGGTCAGCGCCGAGACCCCGAACGATCTCCGCGACCTCGGCGCCAAGGTGGCCGGCAAGGTCGGTCCTGCCGCGGTCGTCGTACTCGCCGCCGTCTTCGGCGACAAGGTCTCCCTCGTGGCCAACTGCGGTCCGGACGCCGTCAAGGCGGGCAAGGCCGCCGGCAAGATCGTCACCGACGCCTGCGGTAAGCTCGGCGGCAAGGGTGGCGGCAAGCCCGACGCCGCGATGGGCGGCGGCACCGACGTCTCCAAGGTCGCCGAGGCCTTGGGCAGCGTGGCGTAAGAGATATTAGGGGTAGGGGCAGGGATTGGGGTAGGGGTAGGTAATCCTTCCCTTAGGTAGGGCTGTCAGCCGTTCGCCGCAGGGCGAACCGAGGTAGGGGTACGATTCTTCGTGCACTCCACCGCGGAGGGCGCGGCGAAGCCACGCCCCTACCCTCGGCCGCCCTGCGGCGGCCAGGCGGTTGAGCGAGCGCGCTCAAACCTACCCGAGACACCTAGGTCAGCACGCAGTGCTGACCCTACCCCAAGACAATCCCTCCACCGATACTCGATACTCCATACTCGATACTCTCAATGTCCCCCTCCCCCTCCCCCTATCCGTCCTTTATCATTCATCGTCCATCGCCCATCCTCCCTCACGCCCTCCCCCCCATGCGCCTCTTCGCCTTCCTCCTGCTTCCGCTGATGCTCGCCGCCCAAAGCAACGGCCAGCACGCCACCGGTACCAAGACCCACGTGAAGATGCAGGTCGACGCCGACCACCTCTTCCTCCCGGTCTCGATCTCGATCAAGGGCAAGGACCGCGCCGCGGTCGATGCGCGCGTGGATGAGATCCGCAAGGTCCTCGAGAAACGCTTCGCCGACCAGCCGGGCTGGGAACTCCGCGAGATCTCGTCCGAGTTCGCCCGCGCGGAAGCGAAGTCCTACGTCTCGCGCGCCGGCAACGGCAGCAAGCTTTTCGGCGATGACGAAGACAAGGGCGACGTGACCTACGTCGCCAACGCGCGCTGGGAGCTGCACACCGAAGCCGACAAAGGCCTGAAGGGCCTGGAAATCCTGCGCAGCAAGGCCGACGGCCTCGTGAAGGCGAAGAACGACGACGAGAAGCAGGTCGTGGGCAACCCGGAGTACGCGCTGACGAACCCTGAAGACTACCGCAACGAACTGCTCGACCAGATCAAAGCCGATTTCGAAGAAGCCAAGAAGCACCTGCCCGAAGGCCAGTGGACGCTCGACCTCTCCGCCCTCGCGAGCCCGGTCAGCGTGACGGCGCTCGGCGGCAAGCGCTATGAGGTCAGCCTCGCCTACCGGATGGCTTTCGTCACGCCGAAGCCGGAAAAGGCCACGAAATAAGGCTTTTACAGGCCAGCCGCCCCGGCTTGTCCTTGCCCTTCCCTGAAGGGTGCCTAGTCGTCATTCATGGCCATCCGCCGCCTCACGCTCGTCGTCAACCGCACCAAGCCCGGGGTGGATGACATCGTGCGTTCGGTCCAGGAGGCCGCGCAGAAAGCCGGCGTGACCCTCACCGTCGCCGACGGCTGGCCGATCAGCCGCGCCACCCTCAAGGGGGCCGACGCCTGCGGCGTGGTCGGCGGCGACGGCACCTTCCTCGGCGTGGCCGAGGCCGCCGCACTCGAAGGCGTCCCGCTATTCGGCATCAACCGCGGCAAGCTCGGCTTCCTCGCCGCCTACCCGAGCGAAGACGTCGGCGCCTCCCTCCAGTCCATCCTCTCCGGCGACTTCCGCGTCGAGAAGCGCGCGCTCCTCGAGATCCGCTTCGCCGACGGCAGCTTCGCCCTGGCGCTCAACGACCTCGTCATCAAGACCCGCGACGTCTTCCGCATGGGCCGCTTCTCCGTGCTCGCCGATGGCGCCCGCGTGAACGAATACCGCGCCGACGGACTCATCCTCGCTTCCCCGACCGGCACGTCGGCCTACAACCTCGCCGCCGGCGGCCCGCTCGTCGACCCTGCCGCCGCGGTCATCGTCCTGACCCCGATCTGCGCCCACACGCTCTCGAACCGCTCGGTGATCTTCGACGGCGAGACCGAGCTCGAGATCCGCAGCGAGGACAGCGCCCTGCTCGGCCTTTCGGTCGACGGTCGCGAGACCCTCGAAGCCCAGCGCCGCCTGCCCCTCATCATCCGCACCGCCAAGGTCCAGCTCGCCCTCCTGCGTCCGAAATCGCTCACCCATTTCGACGTCCTGCGGAGCAAGCTGAAGTGGAGTTGAGGCGGGCGAAGCCCGTCTCAACTCCACAGGGGTAGGGACAGGGATAGGGGTCGGGGTAGTTCGCCGCAGGGCGAACCAAGGTAGGGGCACGATTTATCGTGCACTCCTATGCGGAGGGCGTGGCAAAGCCACGCCCCTACCCTCGGCCGCCCTGCGGCGGCCTACCCCCACCCCTACCCCTAACCCATTGACCTCTGCGTCCGCCTCCCCTTTATCGCCCCTTCGATGCTGACGATTGCCAATGTTTCCAAGTCCTACGGACCCCGCACCCTGTTCGCGGACGTCTCGCTGAACATCGCCCGTTCGGACCGCCTCGGTCTCGTCGGCGCGAACGGCGCCGGCAAGTCGACCCTCTTCAACATCATCCTCGGCAAGGACAAGCCCGACGACGGCCTCATCGAATGGGAACGCGGCGCGAACTTCGGCTTCCTCCCCCAGGAAAGCGCGCCGGTCGGCGACGAGACCATCCTCCAGATCGCGACGAGCGGCGGCAAGCTTGAGCCCGAGAACGACGACGACTGGGACATCGACTACACCCTGGAGCCGCGCGCGAAGAAGATCCTCGCCGGCCTCGGCTTCCGCGAGAGCGACCACGAGAAGCTCGCCAAGACGTTCTCCGGCGGCTGGGTCATGCGCGCGCACCTCGCCCGCCTCCTCGTCAGCGAGCCCACGCTCCTGCTGCTCGACGAACCGACCAATCACCTCGACCTCGAAGCCCTGCTCTGGTTCCAGGACTACCTGACCCGCTACCCGGGCGGCCTCGTCGTCATCTCGCACGACCGTGCCTTCCTCAACGCGCTCTGCACCGGCATGATCGAGCTGCGCGGCCAGCGCCTGCACGAGTACACCGGCAACTACGACGACTTCCTCCTCGAGCGCGTGGCCCGCAAGGAACGCCAGCAGGCGATGTTCAAGAACCAGCAGCGCGAGATCGCCCACCTCCAGACGTTCGTCGACCGCTTCGGCGCCAAGGCCTCGATGGCCTCCCGCGCGAAATCCAAGGAGAAGCAGATCGCCCGCCTCGAGGAGGTCGCCATCGACGAGCCCGAGGACGACCTCAAGAAGATCCAGTTCCGCTTCCCGCAGCCTCCGCGCTCCGGCCTGAAGGTGATGAAGCTCGAGCACGTCCAGCAGGCCTACGGCGAACACGTCGTCTACCAGGACCTCAACTTCGAGTGCGAACGCGGCCAGCGCACGGTGCTCGTCGGCCCCAACGGCGCCGGCAAGTCCACCCTGCTCAAGATCCTCGCCGGCGTGATCCCAATCAACGGCGGCGTGCGCGAGGAAGGCGGCAACGTCATCACCGGCTACTTCGCCCAGAACCGCGTCGATAACCTCAACCCGAAGCTGACCGTCCTCGAGAACGTGATGGAGCTCCGCACCACCGAGAACGGCCTCACCGAACAGCAGGCCCGGGGCATGCTCGGCACGTTCCTCTTCCGCAAGGACGACGTCCATAAGAAGGTCTCCGTCCTTTCCGGCGGCGAGAAATCCCGCCTCGCGCTGGTCAAGCTGCTGATCAACCCGCCGAACTTCCTGCTCATGGACGAGCCGACGACGCACCTCGACATCATGTCGATCGACGCGCTCATCGCCGCCCTGAAGACCTACGAAGGCACGCTCTACTTCGTGAGCCACGACGTGCACTTCATCCGCGAGATTGCGAAGACGGTGCTCCACGTGCACTCCGGGCGCCTGACCCAGTACGCCGGCGACTACGCCTACTACCTCGAGAAATCTAAGTCCGGCAACGAGCGTGCCGCGCTGACCGCCGGCTTCACCGACGCCCGTCCGAAGCAGGAAGATGCCGCCAAGGTCGAAAAGCCTAAGGCTCCCGCGAAACCCTCCGCCTCCGACATCCGTAAGCTAAAGGCCGATGTCACGAAGTGTGAACAGCAGGTCTCGGAACTGGAAGCCAAGCAGGCCCAGATCACCGCTGAACTCGCCGACCCGGCTACTTACACCGGCGGCGTGAACCTCCCCCAATTGAACGCCCGCCTGCGCGATACGATCAACGCCCTCCAGGCCGCCACCGCCGCCTGGGAAAAGGCCGCGCAGAAGTTGAGCGAGGCAGAAGGCGCGTAAGGCGAAGCCCTCCGGCTTCGCGTGCAAAAGTGCAAATCGCGCGTTGCGCTGTGCAAAGGTGCAAACGTGGCCCATCAACACAGGCTGCTAAGAGGCCTGTTTTATTACTTTTGCACCTTTGCACCGATGCACTTTTGCACGGAATGACGACTTCGTCGTCATTCCCTTCTGGCTCTCAGGGAACCCTTCCCTTACACCCCTGTCCTTACCTGACACCCCCATGCGTTCCCTCACCCGCCTCCTGTGCGTGCTGTGCCTCCTGGCCGCCGCCGTTCCCGCCGCCTTCGGTCATACCGCCGGAGAAGAAATGGCCAAGTCCGCCAACGCCTTCCTCAGCTCGCTCAACGAGGCCCAGCGCGCCAAGGCGACCTTCAAGTTCGACGACGCCGAGCGCCTGAACTGGATCTTCGTCCCGGCCGTCCGCAAGGGCCTCCCGATCAAGGAAATGAATCCCGGTCAGCGCCACTTCGCCCAGGCCCTCCTCTCCACCTCTCTCAGCCAGCGCGGCCACATGAAGGTCGAGTCCGTCATGGCCCTCGAATACCTCCTCTTCCTTATCGAAGAAGGAAAAGGTGCCAACAAGCGCGACGCCGAGAACTACTTCGTGTCGATCTTCGGCAAGCCGGATGCGCATGGCACCTGGGGCTTCCGCTGGGAAGGCCACCACTGCTCGCAGAACTTCACGATCGTCGACGGTGAACTCGTTGGCTCAACCCCGTCCTTCCTCGGCACCAACCCCGCTCAGGTGAAGTCCGACACCCTGCACGTCGGCGACGCGATGCCCGGCCTCGTCGGCTTCGAACTCCTCGACGTCGAAGACGCCACCGGCCGCGAACTCGCCAAGTCCCTGACCGCCGAGCAGCGCAAGGCCGGCTTCATCCCGGGCGAAACCCCAAAGGACGTCATCACCGGCAACAAGCAGAAGGCCGACGGCATCCTCAAGCATAAGGGTATCGCCTTCTCCGCCCTCACCGCCGAGCAGAAGAAACTGGCCGGCACGATCATCGCCGAATACGTCGGCCGCGCCCGCTCCGACTTCGCGATCAAGGAAATGGCCGCAATCTCCGCGACTCCGGAAGACCAGCTCTTCTTCGGCTACAACGGCGGCACTGAAGTCGGCCAGGCCCACTACTACAGCATTCAGGGGCCGACCTTCCTCCTCGAGTTCGCCAACTTCCAGAACGGCGCGAACCACGTCCACGCCTCTTGGCGCGACCTGAAGAAGGACTTCGGTTACGACCCGCTCGCCGAGCACGCCAAGACCCACAAGTAAGCCTGAAGACAGGCTACAGACAAAACCCCGGACAGCCGGGGTTTTTTATTGGGCGACCTAAAGGTCGCCCGGGGATCTGCTGGCACGGTGAACTGCTGCGAAGCCTAAGGTACGGACGTCTTACGGTCGGTACCTTGCCCGGCTCATCGCACGTGCCTCGACCAACGGCGGCCATGGCAATGGCCGCCCTACCCGAGGCAGTACGCTCAAAGGGAAACCGGAGACCGGATGATCAGCCGGGGCCTGAGGTAGGGACGGCTCTCCGAGCCGTCCGTTCGCGGATGGAGTCATGAATCGCAATCGGGTCAACGGACGCAACGTCGTCGCGTCCCTACCTCACCGTCACCCCTCTCGCCGCGAGCTCCCTCAAAAACTCCGACGGAGAAGGCGGGCTGATGAGGAAATTCTTGAACCAACCAGTGCGACGACGGAGTAGGACCATCCTCTTGGGGTTCATGGTATTGGTCCAATGCTCATTCCAGAAGACCCAATCCTGCGCCGCCCATTCGATATCGGCCACGGCGACCTTGCGCGCGGTCCAGCCGTAGAAGCGCACGCGCACAAAAGCTTCGTCGACGGTGAACGTCATCCCCAAAAAGATCGCGTGCAGTATAAAGCCGGTGATCACAAAGGACCCGAGCAGGGGCAGTAGATGCAGGAAGACCTCCATTTGATGGAAAAACCTAGGACTAAGCGGGCGGACTTAAACCCAAAACCAAGCCCACGCTGGACAGCCCCGCCCTGTCAGGATTGCCTGTTCCCATGGCCCGCGCGACGAAGCACCTGAACACGAACGCCCTCTGGGCCGACGTGGGCGTGCGCACCCTCCGCCGCCTTGGCCTGACCCACGTGGTAATCTCGCCCGGCTCGCGCTCGACGCCATTGGCCCATACCTTCGCCGAATCCGCCGGCCTGCACGTGACCGTGGCGCTCGACGAACGTTCCGCCGGCTTCATTGCCCTTGGCCTCGCCAAGGCCACCGGCCGCCCCGCTGCCCTGCTCTGCACTTCCGGCACCGCTGCCGCGAACTATCTGCCCGCCGTCGTCGAAGCCCGCCTCTCGGCGACCCCCCTGCTCGTCCTAACCGCCGATCGCCCGCCCGAACTCCGCGAATGCCACTCGGGGCAGACGATCACCCAGAACGGAATCTACGGCGGCTATCCGGTTTGGTCCGCCGAAGCCGCCATCCCTGAGACCGACCTCTCCCTGCTCCGCCACTGGCGCCAGCTGCTGGTCGACGCCTGGCAGCGTGCGCAAGGGCCTCTCGCTGGCCCGGTGCACCTCAATCTGCCCTTCCGCGACCCTCTCGCGCCCTCCGACGCTGAAAAGGGCTTCAAGGCGCCCACGGGTATGAATCTCGAGACCTTCACGGCGGTCCCGCCCTGCGGCATCGTCCGCCCGACCCTCACGCCCGCCACCGTCGCCAGCCTGCTGCCAAAGACCGAACGCGGCGTCATCGTGGTCGGCCCGCATGCCTTCGAGGATCGCGACGAAAGCGCCGCGGCCCTCCGCGAGCTTTCTCACTTCACCGGCTGGCCGATCCTCGCCGACGGCGCGGGCACGCTACGCGGCGACCTCGCTGGCGATACTTCGCTGGTCTCAGGCTACGACCTTATCCTGCGCGACGCCAAAGCCGCCCGCGCCCTACGTCCGCAGGCCGCGGTCTTCGTCGGCCCGCTCCCGACCAGCAAGGTCCTGCGCGCTTGGCTCAAGGAAGGCGACATCACCGTCATCCAGCTCGGTCGTGCCGGTGAGAACACCGACCCGACGCATTCGCGCTGGAGCCGTCTGGACGGCCAGCTCGTGCCCTCGGGCGATAAGGTTTCGTCGAAAGCCGCCGCTTACGGCAAGGCCTGGCAGACGGCCCAGAAAGCCGCCGCCAAGAAACTCACGCGCATCGTGAACGTGGACTGGCCCTTCGAAGGCCGCGTCGTGTCGCTGCTCGACGAAGCCCTCGGTCCGGACGACCGCCTGTTCGTCGGCAGCAGCATGCCGATCCGCGACCTCGAGTGGTTCTACCATCCGCCCGGCCCGGGCCCTGAGGTTCTCACCAACCGCGGCGCCAACGGCATCGACGGCACCGTCTCGACCGCGCTCGGCGCCTCGCTCGACGGCAAGCGCACGGTGCTCCTCTGCGGCGACCTGACTTTCCTGCACGACAGCAACGCACTGCTCTCCGCCTACGGCCATCGCGGAGACCTCACCGTGCTCGTGATCAACAACCAGGGTGGCGGCATCTTCAATCACCTCGCCGTGGCGAAGAGCGCCCGCTTCGAACAGCTCTGGGGCACGCCGCAGGCGACCGATCTCGGCAAACTCTGCGCCGCGCACAAAGTACGCCATGACCTCGCCGACGGTTGGAACGACCTACGTCGCCTGCTCGAGATCCGCGGCAAAGGCGTCCGCGTCGTCGAATTCCGGACCGACCGCGAAGCCGACGCCGCCTGGCGCCAGAAGTCCTTCCGATAATTCAGCCGAGAATTTGTATGGGGTCAGACCGCTTCTGAGCGATATCAGTCAGAAGCGGTCTGACCCCATACTTAAGATGCGGAAAACAAGAGGAAAGCCATGGGCCTGCATCTACGTTGCCAGACCATGGATGCCGGAGAATACTGTCCATAAAATCCCCGCCGATCTTGATGAACCTCGCCCGACTGTTTCTTCTGCTCGCGATCAGCGGTGCACTCATTGCGGCCGATAAGCCTGCCGCTAAGAAAACCTCGGCTAAGGGCGACGAGAAGACGGCTGCGAAGACCGAAGAGAAGGCCGTGGCGCCAGTTGAAAAGGCCATCCCGCGCACGGAGCTCAAGGCGTCGGTCGCGCCAGGTGCTACGCTGAAATTCGACTTCCCGGAGCTGACCGTGGACCGCAAGGGCGCGATGGCGGCGTGCAACGTGCAGCTGCCGGCGAATTACGATCCCGCGAAGAAAGTCCCGCTGGTGGCTTGGCTCGGCGGAGGAGAAGGCGGCAACAACCCGAGCGGCTCATTCCTGCCCGAGGGCGATTTCATCCTCGTCGGGCTCCCCTACCCCAAGGGCGCGAACAATCCCGTGCAGGCGAACATGGTCGGAGATTTCGCCAAGATCTGGACCTACCAACGCTTCATGCTGGATGAGATTGCGAAGGTCATCCCCAACATCGACAAGTCCCACTCGATCATCGCCGGCTTCAGCAACGGAGCTCACTCCATCGATGGCATGCTCCGCCTGAGCAGCGGCCCGAAGCTCACCGACTACTTCGGCATCTTCGTCTTCGCTGATGGCGGCGGCAGCACCTATACCTCGAAAGGCAGCCTGCCCGACCTCAAGGGTAAGTTCGCCTACGCCTGCTGGGGTGGAGAAAAAGGCTCGAACAAGGCCGCCACCAGCCTGCTCCCCAAGGCCCTCAAAACTAAGGGCGCGACGGTCCTCGGTAGCGAGATGACCGGCGTCGGCCACGCGTTCGCCGAAACCGAACACCCCAAGGTCGCCGAGTGGCTAGCGAAGGTCGCCTTGGCTACCGCGGCGAAGAAGTAAGCCCCAGGCCTAGAAATAGGTCTTCAGGAATTCGCCTTCGGTCGCGGACAGGGGCGTGTCGCCGGTGGCCATGGCCGGAGTCGGCAGGAAGTGCTGGTGCTCGGGCGGTAGGACGAAGAAGCCGAGGCGCTCGTAGATCGCCGGTTTGATCTCGGAGAAGAGCACGAATCGAAGGTCCGGCTGGGCGAAGCGATGCAGCTCCATGACGGCGCGCAGTAGGAGCGAACCGTAACCCTTACCACGATACTCCGGGGAGGTCGCCACGGAAGCGAAGCCGATGAGGCTTTCACGGAAGCGCAGGACGTTCAACGCAGCGACGGGCTGCCCCGCGGCGTCCTCAAGCAGGTAACGCGTGCCACGCAGGTGATTCCGATCGGTGTCCTTGCCGGCGCAGTACTGGTCAAAAGTCTTGTCCTGCTTCCACTCGCCGTAGCCGAAGGCCAAGACGGTACGCATATCTTCGGGCTGCACGAGACGCAGTCGACCCACCGGCGTGAAACGTGTGCGGCCATCCTCGATCACGCCTTCGAACATCGGTTGCGGGCGGACCCACGTGCGCGCCGCCGGATTATCATACAGGCAGCGATAGACCACCTGCGGTGAGAGGTCCTCGGAATGCGCGGCGACCCCGAGCCGGAGGTAGTGGTTGCCTTTATAGTGGCGGTAAAGGTTCCAGGACATGGCGGTTGCTACGCAGGGGTAGGGATAGGGGTAGGGGTCGGGATAGGCAAGGCAACGGGTTCCCTAAGGTAGGGCGGCCATTGCCATGGCCGCCGTTCGCAGAGCGACGTGCGATGAGCCGGGCAAGGTCATCGACCGTATGATATCCGTCCGCCCACGGACGTGATGGCAATCACGTCCCTACCCAAGGCCGCAGCTAATCATCCAGTCTCCGGCTCCCCTTTGAGCGTGAGGTCTCGGGTAGGGCGGCCATTGCCATGGCCGCCGTTCGCAGAGCGACGTGGCATGAGCCGGGTAAGGTCAAAGACCCTATGATGTCCGTCCGCCCACGGACGTGATGGCAATCACGTCCCTACCCCAACCCCAACCCCTGCCCCTACCCCTAAACTACTTCGCCGG
>CANCHK010000002.1 GCA_947377865.1 Opitutia bacterium
AAGGTGTTTTGTTGAGGGGTAGGGGTTGGGGTTGGGGCAGGGGTAGGAAAACATTCCGAATTTCGGGTCTCAGGTCTCAGCCAACGATTCCTAGGTGTGGGCACTCGGTTATAGGTGCTGAAGTTGCGTGTCTACCCCTACCCCTGCCCCCACCCCTACCCCTTGAAATACTTTTGCACCTTTGCACAGGCCGCAGGCCGCTTTGCACTTTTGCACCTCCATGTCCTACCCCCACCCCTACCCCTACCCCTATCATTTTGTCTTCCCCCTCCCCTCCCCCTTGGGGAGAGTGATGGCATGTCCCCCGCGGAACAGTTGAAGGTCATGAAGTCCCGCACCGAGAAATTCATCGGTGAGGCGGAGATCCTCAAGCGCCTCGAGGCCGGCAAGACCCTGCGCGTGAAGCTCGGCGTCGACCCTACCCGCCCGGACCTGACCTTCGGCCACATGGTCGTCTTCCAGAAGCTCCGCCAGTTTCAGGAACTCGGCCACCAGGCTGTCCTTATTATTGGCGATTACACCACGCGCATCGGCGACCCCACCGGCAAGTCCGAGACGCGTCCCGTCCTTTCGGAGCAGGAAATCGAAGAGAACGCCAAGACCTACCTCGAGCAGGCCTACCAGATTCTCGATCCTAAGAAGACCGAAGTCCGCCGCAACAGCGAGTGGTTCGGCAAGATGTCGTTCCTCGACGCCCTCCAGCTAAGCCGACGCATGACCGTAGCGCAGATGCTCGCGCGCGATGACTTCGCTAAGCGTCACGAATCCAACACGCCCATCTCGATCGTCGAGTTCCTCTACCCGCTCCTCCAGGGCTACGACTCCGTCATGCTCAAGGCCGACATCGAGATCGGCGGTAGCGACCAGCTCTTCAACATGCTCGTCGGCCGCGACCTGCAGGAACAGGATAAGATGGCCCCGCAGGCCGTGCTCGGGATGCCCCTGCTCGTCGGCCTCGACGGCGAGAAGAAGATGTCGAAGTCCCTCGGCAACTACATCGCCTTCAACCATGAAGCGAAGGACATGTTCGGACGCATCATGTCGGTGCCCGACGCCACCATGTGGGTCTACTACGACCTCCTCCTGCTCTCGTCTCCTGAAGAGATCGCCGCACTCAAGGCCGGCCACCCGATGGAAGCCAAGAAGCAGCTCGCCACGCGCCTGACGGACAAGTTCCACGGCGCGGGCACCGGCGCCAAGGAGCGCGCGGAATTCGAGAACGTCTTCTCCAAGGGCGGCGTCCGCACGGACATGCCGGAGTTCACTTGGGCCGCCGTCTCCGGCGGCGCGGCCGAGGTCGGCATCGTCGACCTGCTCGCCGCGACGAACCTCTTCCCCTCCAAAAAGGAGATCCGCCGCCTCATCGAGGGCGGCGCCGTCAAGATCGGCGACGACAAGGTCTCTGACCCGGCCCAGAAGGTCGCGCAGCCCGCGGGTGCGCTGGTCATCCAGGCCGGCAAGCGGACTTTCGTGAAGGTCAAGTAAGGCCCGGATTCGGCCCACGGGGCCGCTGTGCATAAGTCCGCGGATAACCTCGCGGATTAATGCCTTCCCCTGCCCTCCGACGGCTCCCTATTATTGCCGTCCCGCATGGCCGACCCCGAAACCATCAGCCGAGACTTCGTGCACCTCCACGTGCATACGGACTACAGCATGCTCGACGGCTGCAGTCGCATCGACCGCCTAATGGAGCGGGCGTGCGACATGAACATGCGCGCGGTGGCGATCACCGACCACGGCAACCTTTTCGGGCTCTTCGATTTCTGGAACGAGGCCAAACAGCGATCCAAGGGCGACGTGAAGCTCAAGCCGCTCCTCGGCTGCGAGCTCTACCTGGTCTGGGACCACGCGCTGACCGACAAGCCGGACCGCCGCGAGCACAAGTACTTCCACATGGGCGTGCTCGCCCGGAATTTCAAAGGCTACCAAAACCTCACCAAACTCGTCTCTGATGCGCACGTCCGCGGCCTGCACTACAAGCCGCGCACGGACCTCGAGCAGCTCGCCAAGCATGCCGACGGGCTAATCGGTTTCTCCGGCTGCCTCCAGGGCGTCATCCCGCAGGCGCTCCTCCGCGGCGACTACGAGGCCGCCCGCAAGGCCTGCGGTAAGTTCGTCGAAATCTTCGGCCGCGAAAACTTCGTCATCGAGCTCATGGATCACGGTCTTGAGGAGCAGAAGCGCATCATCGCCGACCTGCTCAAACTCGCCGGCGAGTTCCAGCTCCGCGTGGTCGCCACGAACGACGTGCACTACGTCGACGCCGGCGATTCCGTCGCCCACGACGCGATGCTCTGCATCCAGACCGGCGCCCGTCTAGCCGACGAGCGCCGCATGCGCTACTCCGCCACGGAATTCTACCTGAAGAGCGAGGCCGAGATGCTCCGCGTCTTTGGTGAGGTCCCCGAGTCCATCAAGAACACCGTCGCCATCGCCGAGATGTGCGACGTCAAGCTGCCCGTCGGCCAGAACAACTATCCGGTCTATATCTTCAGCGAGGGCGTGAAGCCCAAGGCCTCCGATAAGATCGACGCGATCCTCGACGGCTATGAGCAGCTCAAGAACGGCCTGCTCGTCTCCGCCGGCAAGCCGGGCGACTTCGTCATCGAGGCCGAGAAGCGCAAGGCTATGCGAGCTAACGGCTCCTACCTACTCGAACAGGTGAAGGCCGGCCTTAAGGAACGATACGCGGTGGATTACGACGACCCTAAGGCTTGGAAGGACGAGAAGATCCCGGGTATCGGCAAGACCAGCCCCGCTGAGCTCTGCCGACGCGTCGACTACGAGATGGGCGTCATCGCGGGCACGGGCTTCGTCGACTACTTCCTGATCGTCTGGGACTTCATCGACTGGTCGCGTCGCCATGACATCCCCGTCGGCCCAGGCCGCGGCTCGGGCGCCGGCTCAATCGTGGCGTATTGCCTTAAGATCACCGACATCGATCCGATCCGCTTCGGCCTACTCTTCGAACGCTTCCTGAACCCTGAGCGCGTCTCCGCGCCCGACTTCGATATCGACTTCTGCATGCGTCGTCGTGACGAGGTCGTTGGTTACGTGCGCAAGAAGTACGGCGAGGACCGCGTCGCCAACATCATCACCTTCGGCACATTCGGCGCCAAGATGGTCGTCCGCGACCTCGCCCGTATCCGCGACTTGCCGTTTATCGAGACCAACCGCCTCGCCAAACTCGTCCCCGACGACATCAACATCTCGCTCGAGGATGCGCTGAAGAAATCCACCGAGCTCCGCGAGGAGGTCGCCATCAACCCGCAGGCCGCCAGCATCATCGAGACCGGCCGAGTCATCGAGGGCATGGTGCGCAACTCCGGCAAGCATGCATGCGGTATGATCATCGCCGACCGACCGCTCACCGACATCATTCCAGTGACGATGCAGGAAGGCGACCTGACGACCCAGTACGCCAAGGACCCCGTCGAGAAGCTCGGCCTCCTTAAGATGGATTTCCTGGGCCTCAAGACGCTCACGATCATCGACGACGCCCAGAAGCTCGTCCGCAAACATCGTAAGCAACCTAGCTTCAATATCGAGAAACTCGGCTTCGAGGACGCTCGGACGTTTGCCTTGCTCAATGAAGCAAAGACGGTCGGCGTATTTCAGCTCGAATCTGGCGGTATGCAGTCGCTCTGCCGCAAGTTCCACATCTCCGCGATTGATGAGATCGTCGCGCTCATCGCGCTCTATCGTCCGGGCCCGATGCAGTTCATCGGCGACTACATTAAGGGCAAGGACGACCCCACCTTCGTCAAGTACGCGCACCCCCTCCTCGAGAAGGTTGCCAAGGAGACCTACGGCATCCTGGTCTACCAGGAACAGGTCATGGAAGCCGCCCGTGTGATCGCCGGCTACACCCTCGGCGGCGCCGACATGCTCCGCCGCGCGATGGGCAAGAAGATCCGCGAGGAGATGGAGCAGCAGCGCTCGATCTTCGTCGAGGGCGCCAAGACGACCAATAACATCGACAAGAAGAAGGCTGAAGAGATCTTCGCCACCCTGGAGAAGTTCGCCGAGTACGGCTTCAATAAGTCGCACTCCGCCGCATACGCAATCCTCTCATATCGCACCGCCTACCTCAAGGCCAACTACCCGGTCGAGTTCATGGCCGCGGTGCTTACCTCCGAACAGGGCAACGCCGACAAGCTCGCCGAATTCATGGCGGAGGTCGAAGCCCTCGGCATGAAGGCGCTTGGCCCCGACGTGAACCAGTCCGACACCGACTTCACGCCAGTGGTGAAGGATAACGCTATCCGCTTCGGCCTGGGCGCCATCAAGGGCGTCGGCGAACAGGCCGCGCGCAATATCGTCGCCGAACGCGAGAAGAACGGACCCTATAAAGATTTCGGCGACTTTGTGGGTCGCCTCGGCGAGTTCGACCTCAATTCCCGCACGCTGGACTGCCTCGTCCGCGCCGGCGCCTTCGACTTCACCGGCGAAGATCGCCGACACCTCGTCGACTCCATCGAATCCGTCAGACGACACTTCGCGGGCGAACGCAAGGAACGCGCCAGCGGTCAGGGTTCGCTCTTCGACATGCTCGGGGCTGAAGACGCGGGCGCGGCGCGCCCGACCGACCTCGTCCTGCGCAAGTCAGAGAAGATGCCCAAGCTTGAGATGCTCAATAGCGAGAAGGCCCTCCTTGGCTTCTACCTCAGCGGCCACCCTCTCGCCGACTACCACGGCCTCGACGAAGCCGTAGCCACTCTCACTGTCACTCCGGATCGCATCGAGCTCGACAAGCAGCAGCGCCACACGGTGCGTGTCTGTGGCATCGTCGGTGGACTCGAGAAGAAGATTTCCAAGAAGGACAATCGCCCCTGGGCGCTCTTCACCGTTGCCTCGCGCTCAGTGACGATTCCGGTGATGATGTTCTCCGATGCCTACGACGCCGCCGCCCAGCTTAAGGACGGTGAGCTCCCGCTGCTGATGGACGGCTCGCACGTGATCGTCGAGGCCCGTCTCAACTGGCGCGAGGAACGTGGCGAGTGGTCGCTCAGTGCCCACGCCGTCAGCACCCTCCGCCGCGCCCCGAGCCTGATTAAGAAAATCCTCTTCGCCCTCAAGCCCGGCCCCGACGCCGGCGACTTCCTCGAAAAGATCGTGGCGCACACCCGCAAGGTGGACGGTACGACGATCGTGCAGGTCGGGTTCATCCAGCCCGATGGACGCGTGCTCGTGGCCGAGGCCGCCCGTGGCATGACCACGCGCTTCGACAACGAAAGCTACGGCGCCTTCGGCCGCCACCCAGCGTGCGCCGGCGTCCAGATTGAGCCTATCCCGCCGACCCAGCCGCCGCAGCGCAAATTCGGGCCGCGGAGCTAAGCGGCTAGACGCGAGCGAGGTCGGCCAAGATTTCGCACGCCATGACATCGGCGAAATGATCCTGCGAGAAAGGCTTCGCCTGGTCGGAAAGCAGGAAGGCGCGAATGCGCTCCTGGTATCCACGATAGGCGGCATCATCGATCGTACGCAGGAACGCGTCTAGCTCCGCCGGCGTCGCAAACGCGCGGCCGTCGATGAAGCAGCTGGGCGGCACGAGCTCCGTGATCTCCTTCGGACCAACGTAGACCGGCACGCATCCCGCACGGAAGCAGTCGAAGAGTTTCTCCGTGACGTAGCCTGGCAGGTCGCGGCAGTTCTCATGCGCGAGGCAAAAGCGCGTGCGTGTGAGCAGTTCAATCTTGTCGGCGACTGGTCCCCGCCACGTGGCGTAAGGCGACTTGGTCGGCATCAGGCGGGCCAGAACCTTCCGTAACTGGTTACGGATACGCCCCCATCGTCCCGATAAGGCGGCAGGCCGATCCCATCCGCGGCCGAAGAGATGGAAGTCGGCGGGCGCATGGCGCTCATACCAATCGAGGATGCGGACGCGGGCCTGGTACTGGTCGCGCGGGTCGACGACCGTGAGGGCCTTGTTTGATGCCACGAGCACACAGAAAAGCGGGCGCGTCTCGGGTCCGTTCCACGGGCCAGACCCAAAGCGGTTCGGGTAGAACAGCCGGACGGCGCGCGGATCGTCGAGCAACTCGCCGTCCCAGGCGAACCACTTGGCATAACGGGCCAAGGCCGTGCGATCGCGGTTGAGCGGACGAATCAACGGGTTCTCGTAGAGGTAGACGTAAGCGCGGTTGGTCGGATCCTGGCGGCGACAGTTGATGTGCAGCTCAAACGCGACGTCGCGGCCGGCGTTCACGTCCGGCGTGTTGAGTTCGATCCCGGCGGCGAGGAAGCGCTCACGTAGCTTCGCATACGGCAGGTAAAACTCGCCGTTATTCTCGCCGGCCCCTGGCTGAAAGAGGGAATTCCCGGCGTAATCCCGGTAAAAGACGGAAGCGTACTTCATAGGTTCCGCGCGGAGCTCAGTTGCTCGCTGAAATGTGAGGCCGCGTAGAGCGGGCGGGCAGCGGCAGCGGCAGCGTGCTTCTTCGCCGAGAGTTCAGCGGCAGGCATCTCGGCGAAAGCGCGGAGGGCGGCGGCGAGGGCAGGAACGTCACCGATAGGTTCGACCACGCGGCCGACCATGCCGGCCGCCCAAGGCACCGATGGCAGGCCAACCGGATAGGCAACGACTGGGACGCCGCACACGAGCGCCTCGCCCACCATCATCGGTCCGTTGTCGTTGGTCGACGGGTTCACGAAGAAGTCGGCGGACTGATAGGCGACCGCGATGGCGGCGTCGCCGCGGCGCACGCCGAGCTCGGTGTAAGTCACGTGCTTCCACCCTTCGCCCATCAGCCCGGTCTCGCCTAGCACCGCCACGTGGAGCGCGACGCCCTGGGCATCAAGCAGGCGCAAGGCCTCGAGCAGCAAGCCGAATCCTTTATAGGTCAGCGCGGGGTCGATACCGCGGACGAGCAGCACGCGGGCGTCGGCGGGCAGGCCCAACGCGGCGCGGGCCTCGCGCGGCTTAGCAACCGTTCGCAGGACCTCTAGGTCGAGGGGAATGGGGAAGACCTTGGATGGCAGGCCGCCGGTGATCCAGCTTTCGCGGGCTTGGCGGGCCGACCACTCCGTCGGAGCGAGCAGGACCGCGCCGAGATCGTTCCAAGCCTTCCGACGGTTCGCGGCCTGACGGGAGGAGGCATCGTCTTCGTCCTTCGAACCGAGGAGTGGGCAGGCGCCGCAGCCGGTCTGGTATTTTGGGCAGCCTAGATTAGAATGACAGCCGCCGGTCACATGCGCCATGTCGACCTGCCACAGGATAACGCGAGCGCCAAGGGCTTGAGCAATCTCGCCGACGGTCGCAGGGGTGACGAAGGCGCCGGCCCAGTGGACGACCACTAGGTCCCATTTTTCGTAACGGCCGCGGGCATTTCGGATGATTGGCTCGGCAGGATAATTCGCCTCAGCATCGAAATCGTAGACCCCGACGGGCTTGAGGTGTAGGCGGCTGAGCTTGGCCCAGACTCGCCCCAGGCCCCAGGCTAGTTTCTGGAATGGGCCGAGTAGCCGCCGGGCGTCGACCATCGACGGGACGTCCTGGCGCTTCTTCTTGATAACGTAGGCAACCGAATCGTGGCCTTGGCTGAGCAGGGCACGATGAATCCGGACGAAGCCGTCGGCAGCCCCTCCGCCGGCATCCATCTTGGATAGGTGCATTATCTTCATCCTTGGCGTGGGCATAACGCGCCTACGGCGGACTGACGAACCAAAATCGCCAACCCAGCGGCGATACCCGGCTCCGCCCTAGTCGAACAACACGGCTTCCGGCGGTCGGCTCAGGCGAGACCAAAGGATGCGCCATTTGAGTACCTGGCGGATGAACTTGGAAGAGCCGCGATGGCCGGAAGTCAGGTAATGTCGGTCGTAAACCTTATCAGCTTCGAACGGCGGAGTGTCCGACCAATCGCCTGCGGGATCATAAGCGAAGGCCGGAGCAGCCCACGGCCTTCCGCTTTTTCCGAAGTGCGTACCCATACCGTCGAAGCCGATATTCAGGATCAGATTACGGGCCGGAAACACATTAAGCTGACCGGCACGCAGCACCTGGACCATGAATTGGTAATCCCAAGTCCGGGCCTTGCCTTCGGCGAAAACGGCGAATTCGCGGAGGAGGAAGCTTGCTGCGTTAGCATGCAACGTACGGAGCCAAGGCTCGTCCGCACGGATAGGCTCAGGAAAGAGCCGGTAGCCTTCCCACGCCCTGCTCCAAGTCGCCCAACCCCAGCTGGCGGTGATGCGACTGAAGCCATGTGAGCCGGGCATCTTCGCCAGAGGAGCCATGTTCGAACCCGTGATGGTCGCGACCCGGTTATCGTGGCGATGGCGTTCAAGCATCGTAGCGCAGAAACGGAAGAAGGCCGGCGTCGGCAGACAGTCGTCTTCGAGGATGATGCCTTCGCCCGCCTCGGCCAGGAACCAGGTGATCGCGGAGCTCACGCCTAGGCCGCACCCGAGATTAGACTCCGGAAATTTCGTGCGAACCTCACAAGGCCAGTCCACCGCAGCGACCAATGCCCGGACCTCGGCGACCCGTTCGGCCTCCCCTGCCTTACCGGTCCTGGCGGCATCACAGGCAAGGAACAACTTGGACGGCCTGGCGGCGCGCACGGCCGCGAAGACCCGGCGGGTGGACTCCGGGCGATTGAAGGCGATGATGAGGACGGCGGGGGCTAGTGACTTCACGGCTAACAGGCTAGTCTTGATTGATGAAACGCTGGTGGGTCTCGGGCGTTGGACTGAAACGCAGCAAGGCATCGGCGTCCCAAGGGTCGAAAGGAACCAACTCTTCCATCTCAGCGCTAGGGCGAAGGAACTCGGAAGCGTTCTCATTCAGCATCGTGGCCATGAAAGAGAAAGAGCTATTCGAAGTGAGCACCTTGTCCGCCTTGGTCATGACATAGAAATCGAGATATGCGGCCAAACTGCCGGCAGCGCCTAGGTCTGAGGCATCGGCGGTCTTGAATCCCGCGAAGCGACCGCGGTAGTCCGCTGGAGTTTCCGAGCAGACATAGACGGCCCACTCGGTGGGGTCTAGGCCGCTGCGGCTAAGCCAGGCTTCATACCATGCGCAAGGCGCCCGGAAGAAATATCCGTAGCCGTAGTCACCTCTCCGCAGATGCACAGCCAGGATCTTGCGTCGGCTGGAACGAAGCCGAGCGAGGCGACGTTCGGCGGATTCGACAAATTCTGGGTGAAATCGGAAGAGTCCGCGGATGAAATCGCGATCCGCGACAAGGTCACGGGAGTGCCCCATGAAATACCCCCAATAGTCGGTCGACGCGAAAGCGGGTATGCTTTCTTTGAACTGCTTGGTCCAGTCGCAATCTAACAACGTGCCCCGCAGATTGAGTTCGTCCATGTTCTCGCGCCACTCCGGCAAGGAGAGCAGCGGCTCCGGCTCGTCGCAGCCGAAAAGCACACAGCCGACCCATCGAGGCAGCTGCACCAGCGCGCCCTGCCGACGAGCTACCAGGCGAAGGAACATATACTGGAACAGCTGGTTGGCGAAACGTCCGTTGTTGCCGAAAGTCGTCATCGTCACGACCGGCTTACGGACATATAAAGCGTCGCCCCAGGAAGGATGCCACGGAGTGCACATGGCAGCGCGGTTGAAACCCTGCTTGGCCATGAACCTTTCGAGCTCACCCAGCAAGGCGGCTCCTTCGTATAACTCCTGCAAGTTGACCTCTGAATTCACGGCCTCGATGTTGGCCAGTAGCCGGGAAGCGCCGCGCAAGGCCATGAGTTCGGCGCCCTGGATGTCGAGGTTCAGGAAATTGAAGTCTTCGGCACGCAAGCCCTCCTCAGCGAGAAGCGTGTCTAGGGTCCGCGAGCGCACCTCGACTTGGGAGACCTCCCGGATGGAGGGGTAGATGTCCTTATGCTTTGCCAACGGCAAGATGGAGCTGCTCTGGTCCATCGAAGTGACCCTCAGGAGCACGGTTCCGTCCGTATCCGACGCCGCGGCATGGACGATGAAGACCTTACCAGGGTGGGCTTGTGATTTGGCCCGCAAAGCCGGGATCAGCGCGGGGTTGGCCTCGACATAGAGAATCTTCGTGAAGCCCATCCGAAGGTAGTCATCCAATTCACCTGCCTGATGGGCGCCGACATGAATGACGCCGCGAGGAACGATTCGATTCTTCGTGAGCAATGCCGCGATGTCCAGCATTTCGGTCGCAGGCGCGACGGCTGGTTCCGGCTGGCCCAGTAATGCTGCCAAGCTGGGTCGCGCAGTGGCGGACTTGGCGCGGAGAAACCAGACTCTCTTGCGAATGGAGCGCACCAGCTTCTGGAAGGCGGATTTAAGATACATTCGAAGGTCACATACTTTCAAATAGATAGACCGTCCTGTCAATTAGGCAACTCCTGCCGAGGAATTAACCGTTGTCTTGAATAATCGGGGGCATAGGGTTCCCAGTCTTCATGCGTTACCTCGTGACAGGATCAGCGGGTTTCCTTGGTGCCAACCTGGCATCGCGACTCCTCGCCGACGGCCACGAGGTCGTGGGGCTAGACAATTACCATTCAGGGACGCGGGCCAATACGGCCATGCTGTTGAAGCATTCCGGCTTCAGCTTCGTCGAGCATGACGTCGTTATGCCTTACGATATCCCTTGCGACGTAGCCTGCAATCTCGCCTGCCCGGCCTCGCCGCCCCATTACCAGCGCGACCCTGTCTATACCCTGCGGATCTCGGTGCTCGGCACCCTCCATGCGCTTGAGAACGCCGAGCGGCACAAGGCCCGACTGCTGCACGCTTCGACTTCCGAGATTTACGGCGACCCACTGGTCCACCCACAGCCGGAGACCTATCTCGGCAACGTCAACTCGACCGGACCCCGCGCCTGCTATGACGAAGGCAAGCGGGCGGCTGAGACCCTGTGTGCGGACTTCTCCCGTCTGGGTCGCGTCGATGCGCGCCTGGTTCGTATCTTCAACACCTACGGACCGCACATGCGCGGCGACGACGGGCGTGTCGTCACGAACTTCCTGCTCCAAGCGATGTCAGGCAAGCCGCTCACGGTCTACGGTGCTGGCCAGCAGACGCGTTCCTTCTGTTACGTGGACGACCTAATCGAAGGATTCGTCCGCGTCCTCGCCCTACCGGAAAACCAGGGGCCAATCAACCTAGGCAACCCCAACGAGTTCACCATGCTCCAGCTCGCCGAGGAAGTGCAGAAGCTCGTGGGATCGTCCCAGCCCCTGCGCTTCGAGCCCCTGCCGGTGGACGACCCTAAGCAGCGACGTCCGGACATCGCCAAAGCACGACGGCTGCTGGGCGGATGGGAACCCAAAGTCCAGCTGGCCGAAGGCCTCGGGAAGACTTTGGGCTATTTCCGCAAGCAGCCCTCGACCTAAGCCCGATGAAGCGACGCGTCCTGAACATCGCCTGCATTGGTGCCGGCTACGTCGGCGGGCCCACGATGGCGGTCATCGCCGACCGCTGTCCCGACATCTCCGTCACCGTGGTCGACCTGAACGAAGCCCGGATCGCAGCCTGGAATTCGGACGCCTTGCCAATATACGAACCCGGCTTGGCGGAGATCGTCAAACGCACGCGCGGGCGCAACCTTCGCTTCATCACACAGGCCGAAGGCGCCGCGGCGATCGCGCAGGCCGATGCGGTCTTCATCTCGGTCAATACACCGACGAAGACACAGGGCGAAGGCGCGGGCAAGGCTTCCGACCTCAGCTACGTAGAATCCTGCGCGCGTTACATCGCCGACCACGCGACCGGGCACACCCTCGTCATCGAGAAGTCGACGATGCCGGTGCGGGCGGCGGACACGATCAAGCGAATCCTGGCCAACGGCAAAGGGGGAGCGACCTTCCACGTGCTTTCCAATCCCGAATTCCTAGCGGAGGGCACGGCCATCCGCGACCTCGAGAAGCCTGATCGCGTCCTCATCGGGGGCGAGGATCCGGACTCCATCGAAGCTCTGGCCGAAGTCTACCGTCACTGGGTGCCGGAGAAGGCGATTCTCCGGACGGGACTTTGGTCGGCGGAACTGTCCAAGCTAGCCGCCAACGCCTTCCTCGCCCAGCGCGTCTCCTCCATCAACGCAATCTCCGCGCTCTGTGAGGCCACCGAAGCAGACGTCGACGAGGTTGCGTCCGTCCTCGGCTCAGACTCACGGATCGGCCCGAAATTCCTAAAGTCTTCCGTCGGCTTCGGCGGCTCTTGCTTTAAGAAGGACCTGCTCTCCCTCATCTATCTGTGCGAATTCTATCAGTTGGCCGGACCTGCCGCCTACTGGCAGGGAGTGCTCGATATCAACGAATGGCAGAAGCACCGTATCGCTGAACTGGCCGCCGCGCATGCTCGTCGCAACGGCGGAATCGTCGCGATCCTGGGATTGGCTTTCAAAAAGGATACCAACGACTTCCGTGAATCGCCGGCAATTGATGTCTGTAACCAGCTCCTGGCCGCTGGGCTGCAACTACGCCTACATGATGAGCGGGTCGAGGCGCAGGCCTTTTCGGCATGTCTGACCAGAGGAACGAAGTCCGTCCGCTTCTGCGGTTCGATTGATGAGGCCGTAGAGGGAGCTGACGCCATCCTAGTGCTGACCGAGTGGGATCGCTACGCCAAGCTGGACTGGTCCGCGCTATTCGCCATCGCCGCACACGGCGCGTCGGTCTTCGACGGTCGAGCCGTGATTGACCGAGTGGCCGCCCGTGCGGCCGGCTTCAAGGTCTATTCCGTCGGCAAAGGGTGATCAGCCCCTCCACGGTGAGGGCTCGGCGATCTTCACTAGCACAAGCTGGTAGTAGACCATGACTAGGCGGTAGCGCCCTTCAATCAAGCGGAGGAACCCGTTGATCGCCATAGCGGGATCTTCCGACATGCGCGGGTAGTAACGCCAGAGGTAATCATCGAGGATCATGACGCCGCCGACCTTGAGATGCCTAAACCCCTGGAGAGCGTCGACCATCACATCGTCGGCGTGATGGGAGCCATCGACATAGATGAGGTCGTACTTGTCCGCCTCCTTTAAGGTGGCAAAACACTGGAACGAATACCCTTTCAACTTAGTGACCCGATCTCGCCAAGGAGTCACATTCCGGTCGAAGGCCGACTCGATGGTGTCGATGTGCTTCAGACTGGCGTGCTCATCGGAGCCCGCCCACGTGTCGATGCACGTCACCCGCGCGAGAGGTAGCTGCCGCAGCAGGAAGCAGGCGGAAAGGCCTTCGAAGCTGCCGATTTCTAGGACATCGATGGGGCGGTCGCGTAGTCCGCAAAGTTCGAATACCTCCATCCAATTGGGGATGTTATGCGTGAACCAGTCCTGCCGAAAGGCATTATCACGGACAAATGCCTTCATCTCGGTGAGAGCGGCGCCATGCTTCCAATGAAGGGCGTTGACGTTACGGCGACGACGCGAGCTGAGGTACATCCAGACCCCACGGAGCGGCGCATCAGCCCTCCAAAGGTAATAAGCCTCGGACAGTTTCCTGAAAAGAGACTTCATTCCCACAAACTAGCCGATGGACACGTGTCACTCAAGGTTTGGATTCTGCCTTCCCTGCGTGACAGAGATGGCTTAGGGTGCGGGTATGTCCCAACGGCCCCTTGGTTTCGGCATCTGGGGAACCGGCATGATTGCCGAGTTCCACGCTAAGGCACTCGCCGAAATCGCCGGCGTGAAGCTCGTCGCGGCGTACAACCGTTCGCCGGCCAAGGGACGCGACTTCGCGGCCAAACACGGAATGGCCTTCGCTGAGACACCTGAGGCACTCCTCGCTAATCCCGCTGTCGATATCGTCTGCCTCTGCACGCCCAGCGGCGACCACCTCGCCCCTGCCCTCGCCTGCGCCCAGGCCGGCAAGCACGTCGTGGTCGAGAAACCCCTTGAAGTCACCCTCGCCCGTTGCGACGCACTCAACGCCGCCTGCGCTAAGGCCGGCGTCACCGTCGCCGGTATTTTGCCCCGCCGTTTCGGAGCCGGCGCGGTCGCCCTTAAGGCGGCGCTCGACGCGGGTCGCTTCGGCCAGCTCACGCTCGCCGGCGCCCTCATCCCCTGGTGGCGCACGCAGGCCTATTATGATTCTGCGGCCTGGCGCGGCACGTTCGCCCTCGATGGCGGCGGTGCCGTCATGAATCAAGGTATCCATACAATCGACCTGCTGCTCTGGTTCCTCGGCGCGCCCAAGCGCGTCTCCGCCACGGCGGGCCTCGTCGCCCACGATGGCATCGAAGTCGAGGATATCGCCGCCGGTTGGATCGAGTTCGCCAACGGCTGCCGCGCCACGCTCGCCAGCTCGACCGCCTGTTGGTCCACCACGGGCTTTCCCGCCGAGATCCGCATCCACGGCACGACCGGCGCCGCCGTGCTGCGCGACGACAAACTGACCGCCTTCGAATTCGAAAAGCCCCTACCCTCCGACGCGTCCGTCCTCACCCCGGCTACCGAAGGCGGCGGTGCGGGCGCCAATGACCCCAAGGCCATCGGCCATGCGTGGCACCGCTCCAACCTCGAAGAAGCCATCGCTGCGATCCGCGCGGGCAAGCAGCCGGCCGTCAACGGCGCCGAAGGCCGCAAGGCTGTCGAGCTCATCCTCGCGCTGTATCAGTCGGCGCAGGCCGGCGGAGCGCCGATCGATCTACCCTTAGCCCGAGACCCTGACTTGCGTGCGTTGGGTAAGAAAAGTTGACCAGTTGAACGGTTGGCCAGTTGGCCAGAGAGGGGAAGGCACCTAGGGACTAAGGAGTGGGCAGAGTGAAGCTAAAGTCCTCAGCGTTGTTTTCGTGAGAACCTGAGAGTTCGCCAGATAATCGGGGAATGGAAAAACCACAGACTACCAACACCGAGCCTTTCACCTTCCGAGACCTGATGGTCTGGAAGCAGTCGCGGGCTCTCGCTTCTGATATCTACCGGATGGCTGCTACGCCGAATCTGCGAAGCCATTATGCCTATTGCGACCAACTCGGACGCGCTGCTTTATCCGTTCCCTCGAATATCGCCGAAGGCAACGACCGCGGGACCAACAAGGAGTCGCTGAGGTTCTTGCTTATCGCGCGGGGGCTCATTAAGTGAACTGGAGACTCTGCTTTGGATAGGGCACGATCTCGGCTGGATTGAGACCGCGGAGTATCAAAGGCTATCGGAAAGGAGAGCTGAAGTAGCGAGGTTGCTCGGTGGCCTCATCCGCATGCGACAACAGCGCCTAAGGTCATCCGAATCCTAACTTACGCTCCCACCAAGGACTCACCCTCGTCGGCCTCCGACCCACTGATCAACTAGTCAACAGTTCAACTAACCCTGTATCACTCTGGCCAACCATTCAACCGATCAACGAATTAACTCACTTTGCCTCTCTCTGGCCAACAGGCCAACTGTTCAACCGATCAACTAATTCTTAGTGTTGCCCCTAAACTCCTCCATCGTCTTCCCTTCGCCGGCGTTAATCCCGCTCCTGGCGAAGACCTTGAAGAAGGTTCGCACGACAATCTTCATGTCGAGCCAGGTGGAGCGGTGGTCGACATACCAGACGTCGAGGGCGAACTTCTCCTCCCAGCTGAGGGCGTTGCGGCCGTTGACCTGCGCCCAGCCGGTGACGCCGGGCTTCACTTCCATGCGTCGCGCCTGGAAGGGGCTATAGCGCGTCAGGTAGCGCATGAGGAGCGGACGCGGGCCGACGACGCTCATGTCGCCCAGGAGGACGTTCCACATCTCGGGAAATTCGTCGAGCGTGGTGGACCGGAGGAACTTGCCGAATGGCGTGAGGCGCACGGAGTCCGGCAGCAGTTCGCCGTCCGGGCCACGCTCATCGGTCATGGTGCGGAACTTGACCATGCGGAAAGGTCGGCCGAGGTAGCCCGGGCGTTCCTGAACGAACAGGACCGGCGATCCGAGCTTTAGGCGGACGAGGAGCGCGACAGCGAGCAGGAGCGGGGCAAAGCCGACGAGCCAGCAGGCCGAGAAGACGATATCGAAGGCGCGCTTGCTCATCAGCGGGCGAAGTCCGAAGGAAGATCGATGAGTTGCACAGTGGCTTCTTGGATGAACGCGCCACCGGTGAAAGCGATTTCATATTCCAAGCCTGTCGCCCAGGATGGGGTCATGGCCGGCAAGACGGTCTGGCGTGGCTGGCAGACCTGGGTGATCTCGGCGGAACGACCCAGGCCCTTGAATCGTAACGTGACGCGGACCTGCGCATCAGGCACCCCGAGCCGTTCGGCCCACGTCCAGAGCTGGAGCCGCACGAGCTGCCCTTCACGAAGTACGACCGGGGCGACGACGGGCCCGACCTTACCCGCAGGAGCAACCAAGCGCAGGCCAGCCGGTAGACATTCCGCCTTATTCCGCGCCCACGGCGCGAGTTCGAGCGGGTCCTTGGACTCCGGAAAAGAGAAGTCGTGTCGGTGCGCGATCGCAGCTTCAACGGCTTGCTGGGCGACGCGATACGCCATCCATCCCTTGGGCATATCGGTCTTCGCCCAAACTTCAAGCGGCGCGGTTTCGCCTTCAACCAAATAACGTTCGGACCATTGGGTCCGGGGATTTTCCGCCGGGAAGCTGCTCCAAGAAACCGGCCAGCCGTAAGCGCCCCACGCCTTGTTAAAGGACTTCTCCTTGGCCGCATAAGTCGCTTCAGCGACGGTGAGGCGGCGAAGGGCGGCAAGCCGCTCGCTCGCCACTGGGGTGACTTGGCGTGCCTGCACGGATTCACGGAAGCTGAGATAAAGCTCCCAGGCTTCGGCGAATTGTCGCAAGCGCCAGGCCTGGCGTCGCTGGCTCGGTGTCGGCTTCTCGAAGAGCAATGCATCTTGGGCGTCTCGAAGCGAGGCCGTGATCGACGTGATCTCGGCGGCGGAAAGCACGAGTGCTCCACGCTCATCGCGGAAGTGGCGCAGGAAAGCGTCCTTGCCACCGAGCTGGGCGTCGCGTCGCCAGCCCGCTTCGATCTGCGCGTAGGCGGACATCATCGGGGCCGCGCCTGAGCCGTAGGCGACGTCGAACCACTTCTTCAGGAGCACACGGGTATCAGCGGCATTATTTTCCAGCAACTTGGCGGCGAGCCAGAGTTTCGGTGCGTCGAAAGCCCAGAGCGGATAAGCCTCGGCGACCCAGCCACGGGCGCCCGCAGTATATGTCGCGCGGACGGACTGGATCAAGGCGGTGAGGTTGACGCGCGGCGACGCGATGTCGGACCCATAGAGGTAGTCATACGCCCCGAGGCGTTTCACTCCGGACTTCGCCCACGCAGCGAGGTTAGCGCGATCCTGGACAGCGAAGGCGTCCGAGCCGTAGCCAATCCGTTCCATACAAACCCAAGGGAAGATCTCGGGGCGCAACGGAATCGTCGGCGCGCGCAGGGTCTGCATGTAGGCTAGCGTCCCGATGGCATGATTCTTCCCGTCGTTGTCGCCGCCCGGAGCCCAGACGGAGTCGGCGACTTCGTTGAGGAAGCCCATGACATAGTCCGTACGGACCGGACGCTCGCGGAACCAACCCTCGGACGGGGCGCTGTCGTCGAACCGGAAGGTGTCGTTGACGCCGAAGGCCACTGAGAAGGCGCCAGGGTTCTGGCGGAAGTATTCGCGGGCGTACCGAGCGCCAATTTCCGGTGCACGGGGATTATCAAGGTGCGGGTTAGCATCGAAGGCGTCGCCCTTCGGCTCGATCGGCTTACCATCGACGAGCGGGAAGAGCATCGGCTCCTCATTCCAGACCTTGCGATCGAAGATGCGGTACAGCGCATGCGAGAACTCGGGCACACGACCAAAGCCAACCGAGAAGGCCCAGTCGCTCGAAAGTTCGTTCAGTCCGCTGAGCTGCCGCCAGCGGAAGTCGGGCCGAAATTCGTCGGCGAGCGGGAAGCCGACCTGGTAGCGCGTAGCCCATTCGGCCCCCTGCTCTCCCGGAAAGGCGAAGAAAATGCCGAGGTGCTGTTCGCAGAATCGGCCGACGGCGATGCGGGTAGCGGCGGGATTATTGCCGACCAGATAGACCGAGCGGCCGACGACTGCACGGCAGGCGGCGTCGCCCTCTATATCGGGTGCCGACACACCGGCTGACTTCGCCGAGGCGGTCTTGCCGATATACATCGCAAGCGCCGGGCCTCGCTCGCCTATGCTCTCGTGCTGAATTGCCGGACGCACGCCCGTCACGCGCTCACACCAATCGGCCAAGGTGCGGGCGGCGTGCCATTCATCTACCTCAGGTTCGGCGGGCAAGACGATCGGTGCCCAGACCCCACCGTCGAAAAGCCCGCCGGCGCGAACGGCGACGGAGAGGAGCAGCAGGCAGGTTAGGGCCAGGAGACGGGGCATGGGGTGAAACTAGGGGGCAAGTGGGCACGGGGGCAAGGGGACACGAATGGAGGGACGGGGGAGATAGCGAGGTAGGGTCGGCACTGCGTGCCGACCTAGGTGCAAAGGTGGAGCGACGGAGTCGCAGGGGGCAAGTTGTCACGCGGGTCAGTGGCCCAGAAGCACATTAGTTGACCCATTGACCAGCTGGCCGGTTGGCAAGGGAGGCGACGTAAGAGGACTGAATAGAGGACAGAATGGAAGAGATGCTACTCGGGTGGCGGGTGGCAGCCCCGGGTTGCAGGTGGCGGGATCTGCGTTCGCCGAATGGTAAACGCAAGGTAGGGGCGTGGCTACGCCGCGCCCTTGTATGCGAGGAGGGCACGACGTAGTCGTGCCCCTACCCTCGGCCACCGTTCGGCGGCCGGGAGCGCTGTCCTTACCTAGAAAAACTCCTCAGGTTGCTGAAGTTGCGGTAAACGGTGCGCCCCCCGATGAGAACGAGATGGAACTTCTCTACTTCGATGAAAGCGGCGACGATGGCCTTGGGCCTGGCGCGTCACCCCTTTTCGCACTGACGTGCCTGAGAGTCTCGACCAACGATTGGCCGGCGGTAGCCGAACGCATAGAAGCGGCTCGCAACATGCTGGCCTCGCTCGCCGGGCTCCCCGCACGAGGCGAGCTCCACACGCGCCAACTGCTGCTACGCAAAGGACGTTATCATGAGTTGCGCTTCCGAACCCAGGCCGTGCTTACCATCATCCGCACAATTAACGATTTGGCGGCCAGCCCAGAGCTTCGAATTCATTCGGAAGTATTGCTTAAGACGGGCGGGGAGCAATTCCTGCGGACCGCCCTGAAGGCGCAGATGCTCAGGAATAATCGGGTTAACATTGCGATTTCCGACCGTGGCCGAGTGCCAAGGATGCGACACATCATCAGGCTGGAGACAGAGCGGGGCGCCATTCCCCTGCCGCCCATCGAAGGGATGCTAGAAATTGAGTCGCGTGATTGCGCGATGGTTCAATTAGCCGACTTCTTCGCGACAGCCGCATACCTACGTGCCTCATCAGAAGTTGGCCACCCACACCATGCGCGGATGATTCCAGAGGAGGCGACCGCGATGATCAGGACAACAGAAGGGGCGAACCGGACTTATCGTCTGGTTCGCCCCGCTGGCACTGCCTGATCCTACTTTCTAGGGCAGGTAGTTCGCCTGTAATGTTTAGCTCATAGCATAAGCTCGGCAAGATTATTTCCGCGAAGCATCGATCAGCCGAGTTCGCCTTCCATAGGTAGGGGCAGCTCCGCGTGCTGCCCTAGCTGCGTTGATGTGCTCCCCACCGCTAACCGCCAACCGCTTCCACCTGTCACGGGTAGGGGCAGCTCCGCGTGCTGCCCTAGCTGTCTCGTATTGACGCACCATGAACTTTTTCCATTTTAGAGCCATCCCTTGAAAGGGGGATGAAAAGGCTCCTTCCCGGCGATAAGCGCTCTGGGAGAACTTCCGAAAGGATAGCCGGGAAGGTCACTTTTCATTTCGAATTCGCTGCCGCCTGACATGGGTAGGGTCGGCACTGCGTGCCGACCTAGTTGGCTTGTGGTGTTCCCAACCGCCAACCGCTATCCGCTAATACCTCGCGACTTCGTAGCGCCGGTAGGGGCGCCACTGCGTGGCGTCCGTTCGAATCCGAAGCCATGAAACTATCGGATCTCAGCTAAGGCCCAGCCCAACTTCTTCGGCGAACGAACGCGTTGCGGTTACGTCCCGCCCTTGAATGCACCCTCTGGAATCGAAGAGATTCCATGTATCGGATTGCGGCTGTACGCACGCGTGGTATATTGGCGGAGTAACCCTACCTCCTCAAAATGGCTTCTCTCGAAAAAGTCCAAGCCTTCTGGGATCGCGGCAGCTGCGGTGAAATCTATGGGCTCGGCAAGGAGGGGCAGGATAAATACGCCCAGGTCGCCAAAGCACGGTACGAGCTGGAGCCTTACCTGCTGCCCTTCGCCCGATTCGAAGAAGCGAACGGTAAAGATGTCCTGGAAATCGGAGTCGGCATGGGCTCCGACCACCAAAGGCTTGCCCAAGCATGCCCGCGCTCGCTCAAAGGCATCGACCTGACGGAGCGGGCCATCGAGCATACACGGGCCCGGTTCGAAGCCTTCGGCCTGCGGAGCGAACTGGCTATCGGTAACGCTGAGTCATTGGCGTTCGCGGATAATTCCTTCGATTTCGTCTATAGCTGGGGAGTGATCCACCACTCGCCTGACACGAGACGAGCCGCGCAGGAAATCTTGCGCGTCCTGCGGCCCGGAAGCATCGCCCGAGTGATGATCTACCATCGGAGATGTCCGGTAGGCTGGATGCTATGGACACGTTATGCCCTCCTATGCGGCAAGCCATGGCTAGGCCTAGATGAAATATATTCCAAGTACCTCGAATCGCCGGGCACCAAGGCCTATGATGTTGAAGAAGCCCGTGCGCTCTTCGTGGGAGCCTCCATGGTCGAAACCCAGGTCGTCCCTGGGATGGGCGACCTGCTGCATGGCGAGGCCGGTCAGCGTCATCGCGGCCCGCTACTCACAATAGGCAAACTACTATGGCCGCGCTGGCTAATTAAAACCATAAGTAAGCGTTGGGCTTTCGGGCAGGTCCTACTGATCGAGGTTAAGAAATAGCCCGGGGAAACCATCCAGGCACAAAAAAGCCGTGCCAAGCGGCACGGCTAAAATACTCACATAAATTACTTTTTCTGCTACGATTTGGGCGGCCGTTTGACTGGAAAATTTCCTTACCGTCTGGCCAGCTGCTCGAGAAGCCCTCTCGCGACCGCCTTGGCGGAAAAGGTGTTACGCGCATGCGCCCTGGCCCGCTGTCCGATGGCCTCCAACTCCTCGTCGGAACGCGCCAGCACCCATCTCAACGCGACGGTCGGATTCATCGGGTCATCGATGACCATGCCGGCGTCACCGGCGGTAATGATCTCTTTCACGTTCCCGGCCATGCCGGAAAGCAGGATAGTCAGGCCGGCGGCCGCCGCCTCGATCGGCGACAGCGGGTTCGGGTCCTTCTTGGTATTCAAGACGAAGACATTGGCGGCCAGCAGGACTTGGCGGACGCCTTCGGCGTCCATCTGACCGAGCAACCGGATCCCTCCCTCTGATTTTTCGGCCAACGCCTTGAGTTCGGCCTCCAACGGTCCGGTCCCGGCGAAGACCAGCCGGGCCTTCGCTCTTTCCGAGCGAGCCAAATCCATGAAGGCGTGCGCGAGCTCGAGAGTGCCCTTGCGGGAGCATAATGTGCCGACTTGGACCAGCAGCCTGAGGTCTTCCGGTAATCCCAATTTCCTCCGGGCTTGGCTCCGGTCCGAGGCGTCGTTCCGGGAATAGAAATCGACGTCGACCGAATTGGGCAGAATGACGATGGGCTTGGGCTCGCCGCCCTGGGAGAGCGCCCAATCCGCGCTCAATTGGTTGGGAACGGCGAACGCCTCGTACTTTCCGTAACAGTGGCGACGAAACCAAGCGATGAGCCCGGTGCGATGCGTGACTGCTTTCGCATGGCCTTCGCTCCAGAAGAGGCGCCGCGGCGGCGGATTTACCCAGCTAAGTCCCGCCAGCAGAATCGTCGGCGTGTTCCAGGCCCCGCCGACGATGAGCGTGGTCGGCTTGAGGCGTTTAAGTTCTCTGAGCACCGACAGGTTCAGGTGCGTGAACAAGCCCCGAAACCGGATGTGCCACCCTGGCATCATCGTATGCGGATGCTTCATTTCCTCCGGATGGTAGCCCCAGAAACGATTCGGCTCCGAAGGCGCGCAATACAAGACATGGACCTTCTCGCCGAACTCAGCCGACAGCTGATGCAGGTCATCGAAAAAAGCCGTCCGGTAGGGCGAAGGGATATTCGTAAGGATGACGATCATGTTTAGGAAAATTGGGTCGGCAAGAAGCCAAGTAACAGGAGCTCTGGGTGATACCAGCGGGAGCGCCCGGGCGACGCGTGGCAGATGCGTGCTTATCGCCAGTGGCTATCAGTCTCTGATGGCAAAGACATTCCCGCCGAACGTGGGCCCTAGCGTGTCCATAATTTCGCCCTTGTCATCGCTCAACGTATAACCAGCGAGCCGGAGCAACTTAGCCACTTCCTCCTGATGCTCGGTGACTTCGATCATCAGCGCATTGATCCGCGAGAGCGATTTTTCGGCGCCGCGGAGGGCGTTAAGTTCGTTGCCTTCGATATCGATCTTGATGAAGTCGACCTTGAGCCCATGGGCTGCGATGTATGCGTCGAGCGTGGTGAGCCTTACCGTGCGGGCTTTTTTCATGACCCCCATCGCATGGCTTTGGGCGACGCCGGCGGCGCCTTGGTAGTCATCCAAGAGGCTGTTGTTCTGGCCGGTGATGTCGTCTTCGTAGAACGTGGCTTCTCCGGCGCGGTCGGAGACGGCTTGGCGTTCGATGAGCACTTGCGGAAGCTTCGCCGTATTGCGCTCGATGTAGGGCAGATTATTCGATCCCGGCTCGAAGACGACGACCTTGCCGGCCGGCCCGACGAGCTGGGCGAAATATTGGGTGATGAAGCCGATGTGGCCGCCCACCTCCAAGACCGTGGCCCCGGCGGGAATCTGCCGGCGAAACCGTTCCATCGTCAGCCTTTCCCGGTCTTTGCCAAAGAACCAATAGCCTTTGTGCTTGAAGGAGTTCAGCGCAAGCCGGTCGCCGGTCCATGGATTCTTCAGGGAAACGTCCCGGGCCGTGGCTTTCAACAAACGGATGAAGAGACGGCGCACCAGTGGGATGCCGGCTAAATATTGCTTGATGCTCATGTTCGTAAATTTGGTTTCCGGCCTGTCGGCTTGGTCCGGGGCGGTAAATCGATCGCGGTGATTTGCCTGTGCAAGAAGAACACGTTAACGGCGAAGCCCACGCTTGGCCCATAGTAAGAAGCGCAGGCCTTTGGCTTGGAACAACCGAACGGACAGGTTGAGCGCGATCTTACCGGGTCCGAGCCCGGAGGTGAACAGCAGGGAGTAGAACCGGTCGCCTCGCTGCGGGAAGAAGGCGTGGAAATTGACCGTCTGTTTCCTCAGATTCGCCCCGACATAACGGGCGAGGTGCCGCATGACGACGGGATCGCACCGCCGCTCCACGGCCGGACGACGAAGCAACGCATCCATCGCGCGGGCGTTGTCGAAGCACGACTTGGCGGAATATTCCCACCAGGAGTAGTTGAACGGACGCCGGCTGGCTTCCTCCCCCGCCGCGCTCCAATTCGCACCGTGGATCCGGTAGTCCATGGTAATCTCGGGCAGATAGCCGATTCCGCCGGAGACATGGCCGAGGAGGGAGATCTGACAGTCTTCCGCGACGCATTTCATTTCCTCCAGGTAGCCGAGCTCCTGGATCATGGAGCGCCGGAGCGACTCGTTGGCCCCGTTTCCGATAGGCATCGTCTCCCTTCCGGCCAAGGAGATGGAGGGGTTCTCCACTACATAAGCGCCGTCGGCCGGCACGCCGTTCTCATCGATCTTCCGGACTCCGCCGTAGCAGGCTTTGATCTGCGGATGAGCCAGGTAATGACGGACGAAGGCGCTGATCCGGTTCGGATGCGACACGTCATCGCAGGATTGGGTGAAGATGATTTCGCCGCTGCTCCGCCGGATGGCCTGGTTGATATTCGCAACCAATCCCCGGTTGATGCCGTCCGAGAGGTCGACGATTTCGCGGTCAGGCCTGAGGCCTGCGCAGCGACGCATGATGGCGGCGGTGTCATCCTTCGAGCCGTCATCGACCATGATGAACTCGATTCGGCCGGGATAATCCTGGGCGAAGGCCGACGCGAGGGCCTGCTCCGCGAAGCGGGCATGATTATAAGCGGTCAGGATATAAGTGACCACCGGCAACGCCTGCGTATCGGTCGCCGCGGCGCTCATCGATTCAGCAAGCCGATGACGTAGCTCACGCTCTCGTCCGACATCACCGGGCTGATCGGCAGAGAGACGACCTCGCGATGCATGGCTTCCGTCAAAGGAAGTTTCAGATGGCCGAGCTGCCGGACATAGGCCTCCTGCTGATGCGGGGGGATGGGATAATGCACGGCCGTGTGGACGCCGTGCTCCGCCAGTCGTTTCTGGAAAGCTTCCCGATCCGGCACCCGCACCACGAACAGATGCCAGACGTGCGATTCTTCGCCGGCCCGCACCGCGGGCAGCCGGACGGCGGGATGCTTGATTTCCTGGCGGTAGCGACGGGCGATTGCCTGACGCCGGCCGTTATCGTCATCCATATGCGGCAGCTTCACCCGTAGGAAAGCCGCCTGCATCTCATCGAGCCGATCGTTCGGGCCTTGGACGAGGTTCTTATATTTCTCGTGCGAACCGTAGTTGCGCAAGGCGCGGACCATCTGGGCGAGCTTGACATCCTTGCAGGTCAACGCCCCGGCGTCACCGAGAGCGCCGAGGTTCTTGCCGGGGTAGAAGCTGAACGCCGCGGCGTCGCCCCAGGCGCCAGCCTTGACGCCGCCGATGTGGGCGCCGTGCGACTGGGCCGCGTCCTCGAGCAGCAGCAGGCCGCGTTCGCGGCAGAGCTGCGCGATCGCCGGCATGTCAGCCAGCTGGCCGTAGAGATGGACCGCGAGCACCGCCTTGACGTCGGGCGTGAGCGCCGCGGCGAGTTTCGTCGCGCCGAGGTTGAACGTGTCCTCATCCGGCTCGACGAGCACGGGCCGCAGACGGTTCTCGGTGATGGCGAGGATCGACGCGATGTAGGTGTTGGCCGGCACCGCGACGGCATCGCCGTCCTTGATCAGGCCGAGTTCCTTCCAGCCGCGCAGGGCGAGGATGAGCGCCGACAGCCCGTCGGAGGTGCCAACGCAATGCGGCGAACCGACCCAGGCTGCGAACTCGGATTCGAATGACTTCACTTCTTCGCCGAGGACATACCAACCCGAGTCGATGACGCGGGCCGCGGCGGCCTTCAATTCCGCCGCGTGGCGGGCGTTGATGGCTTTGAGATCAAGGAAGGGAATGTTCATTGTTTAGAAAGTCCGTATGATACGTGCAGGATTACCGACGACCAGCGTTCTTGCTGCGACGTCTTTGGTAACGACGGCACCGGCGCCGACCATGGCTCCTTCGCCAATTACGATGCAGGCAAGATGGTGGCGTTAGCCCCAATAGAGGCCCCCTTCATCACTAGCGTTTTCAGTAAATTAGGCGAGGTGTTCCGGGACCTCGGCTCAAGGTCGTTGGTGAATGTCGCATTCGAGCCGACAAAAACATCATCCTCCAAGGTGACACCATCCCACAGCTGAACGCCGCACTTCACCGTGACTCGATCGCCAACAATAACCTTGTTTTCGATGAAGCAGTGTGAGCAGATATTGCAGTCGCGCCCTATAACGGCAGCGGGGAGAACCACGACGTATTGCCAAATCCTAGTACCTTCGCCAATATGCTTTGATTGAATATCTGAGCTTGGATGAATGTACATTGTTAAGAAATCTTGGCCCGATTATGCGAATGATTTATCACCGCTTTGCTGAGAAGCTGATACAGTAGCGGGGTTTTTTCGCGGTCGCAGTAGTCAAGCACCGTCAGTCCGTGCTGGTCTTTGGCCGACGGGTCCGCACCGGCCTTGAGCAGGGCCTCGACGATCTGCAGATTGCCCGAAGTTTCCGCATGCGATTTCGCGTACATGAGCGCCGTGGTGCCGCGACGGTTTTGGTGCCCGAGGCTGGCACCGGCCGAGATCAGCCAGGTCGCAGCTTCGACGCTGCCGTGGAAGGCGGCGACCATTAACGGCGTCCAGCCGTTCACGTCTTCGATATCCAGGGCGGGCAATGTGGCCGGAAAGGATCCAGGGCGCAGGCCGCCCTTCCCCCACGCCAGCAAGGCGTCCAGGAAGCAATATTCCAGCCGCAGGTCGGTCGTGCCTGTGCCCACCCTGGCGTGCCAGTCACCTTCGGGCTTCACGGCGCCCGGAGCCAGACCGGAACTTTGCGCCAGGACCTCGGCGCGCCAGACCCTGCGACCAGCGATCAACGGGAGCTGGTATTGCCAGAAGGTGAACGCGCGGATCCGGGCATGGACGACTTCGGCTGGCTGCTGGAAATCGAGACCGGCGTCACCGTAATTTATCATCGCCCGGGAATAGTATGAGGAGGCCGCCTCATCCTGGGCGACGCCCGCCGGAGCTTCTAAGAGCAGCTTAGCTACTTCTTCCATGAACAATTCCTCCCCGTGGCGGGTGTATTCGACGTAGAGTTCACCCGCCGTCATTCCATCGGAGAGCGCAAACGTTTTTTGGGCGATGATGGTCCCCGTATCGATGCCTTCGTCGATGCGATGCAAGGTGACGGCCGATTCCTTCTCCCGGTTGATCAACGGCCAGACCGAAGTGGCGACGCCTCGATAGGCGGGCAGCTTCGAGAAATGCAGATTATACAGATGCGGGGTGGCGAAGGCCTTGGGCCGGAGGATCCGGTCATGCTCCAAGGAGAAGAACCTGAGGTCTGTCAGTTTTTTGACTTCGTCGATCGGCCAGACCGGAACCCCGGCCTGCCGGGCGGTCGCGATCAAGGATCGCTGCCAAGTGTGCCGACCGGTGTCGCACCGGTTGGCGACGACGCAAAGCGCCGCGGGCGGGATGCCGGCCTTGAGTAATAATAGGAGGCAATTGGCGGCGATATCGTTCTTGCCTGCGATGCAGATGCTGGGCTTTTCCGGAAGCCGCGGCAGGGCTCGGATGAACTCCTCGATTCTTGGCGACATCGAAAGGTCTGGTTCGCGGTTTGGCATCATTATTGAGCGATGAGTTCCACCAAGAGCAGGTTGGGGAGCATGACGAAGGAGATATCCCGGCCGCCGAACGCCGCCGCTGGCACCGGGGCGACGACGACGCGGGCGCCTTGGTTCTTCAAGGACTCCAGCGCGGCCGGCAGGTCTTTGACGAGATAGGCTAGGTGATACAGTTTGATCCCGGACTTAAGCCAGGGCGCCAAAGGGCCGGGCTGACCGTCGCTGCGGACGAGTTCCATCCGGGGTCCGCCGCCGACGAGGAAGCGCACATGGACCCGCTGCAACGGGTCGTACACGTCCGGCGCTTCTTGCCGATAGCCGAGCGCGGCGAACCTACGTTGCTCTTGGTCGAAGTCCTTACACGCCACCCCGATGTGATGAAACTCAGCGTCCGGGAGCATCGCGGTTGATTCGTTGGGAAATCTTGTGGCACTTGGCGGCCAGGGCCGGCCGGTGGGCGGTCCATTCGCTCGCCTCGCACTCGTGTCGGACGGCGTCGACGGCTCGTCCCTCCATGGTGAAACGGGCGACCTGCACCCCTGCCCGGCGGAATCCACAGCCATCGTGGAATGAATTAGTCGCGTTGTTTTCCGCGACGGTGTAAGAATACACCTTGCGTAACCCCAACTTACCGAAGGCGAAATCCATGAGCAGGACCACACTTTCGATTGCCGACAGGGAGGCCGGCGCGACGATCCAGCGCCCCCACTCCGCCACGCCGTCCTGCGGTGACAGGTCATACAGCGAAATCAGGCCTTCGGGCCGGTCGCCGGCGATGCGTTCGATGACGAAGTAAAAGTCTCCTTCGCGCTTGAAGTAGTCCGCAAGCCAGCGCTGCTGGTCCGCGATGCTCGGGCTGATCGGGTTCAGGTACTGGGAACGCCCAGCCATGGAACGCAGCGCGACCACGAACTCGGCGTCGCGATCCTCGATCGGCCGGAGGCGAAAAGCCTCTCCGATGATGACATGCGAGTGTCTCATCCCTGCTTCATCGCCCGATCGACCAGACTTTGGACGGAGCTGAGCGCCGCCATTTCGGCTTCATCAAGCCGGACCCCATAGGCCTCCTCGAAGGCGAAGATCACCTCCATATGCTTCAGCGAGTCCCATCCGGCGACCGTGAGCCGGGAGGCCTCTGGCCCGATGGGCTCACCGAGGATTTCGGCAACCAGCTTGGCTACTTCGATTTCGAGGTTCTTACGGTCTTTCATTGCGTTGAATGGTAAGGCTGATGGGCAGGTCGGCAATCTCCGGAAGGGTGGAAAGCGTGATCGCGACGACCCCCTCGGGAGCGAGCGCTTGTCCCGACGCCTTGACCAGCCAATCTCGTCCGGGCGAATTACGGGGTCCGGACGTATAATGGAACCGGGCGACCTTGGCGGCGGGGGCGAGCGCCCGCAGGGCGCTGGCCGCCATCAATCCTTCGAGTTCTCGCCCGAGGGCCCGGCAGCTGATTACCCATTCATCGACGGTGATTTCCCCGTCGGTGACGCTTCCAAACATGGCGGCGACGATGCCGCTGTCCGTCAGGCGGTCGCTTAATCCCACGGCGATGGCGAATTTTCCCGGTTGATGGAGGTATTGGTGGACCGCGACCTCATCTAGTCGGCTGAGGTTCAGGTTGAACTGATTGGTCTTATTGGAGAGTTCATGCAGGCGCCCCTGGAGGGTCGTCGGCCAGAGCGAGACTTCGAGCTTAGGGGCCAGCTCACGCAGGTACGCCAGCTTATCTGCCGCCTGGAGGCTGAGGCTCTTCCTTTGGGTTTCGGCATGAAGGTCGGCGACCCTGACCAGGTCAGTCGACGAGAGCCCCCAGCTCCATAGCCCCGGGAAATAATCCAGGTTCCGCCGGGCCTGGTCCGCGTCCGCGGCGGCCAGGATCAGACCCACCTGAGGCAGGTGGGCGGTGACCTCGAGGAGTTCGCCAGGATTATCGTCGATGAAGACGATGGCGGACGGGTCGATCCGCAACTGAACGCAGGCGCGCTTGATCGCGTCCGATTTACTTCCCCAGCCGATTTCGACGGCGGAAAAATCGCTCAGCCGCAGGGGGAAATCCGTACGAGCGGCAAACAAGGCTTCGACGTCCTCGCGGGTGTTCTTGGAGACCACGCCCAAGAAGACGCCGGCCTCCCTGAGCGATTTCAACGCCGACTGGAGCGCCGCATGTCCTGGGCTCAGGCGAACCTGGACGCCGTCTTCGCCGAGCACGCCGCCGTAAAGTGTCTGGTCCAGGTCGACAATCACCGCCTTCAGCCGCGGGGCCAACATCGCGGGCACCCAACGGCACGCCAGTTCTTTGGCCAGCAGGAGATTGGCGGCTTCGCTGAGTCGGGAGCCGGACAGACGTCGGAGGCGATCGTCAAAAGGGTTCGCCATCCCCGCCAGCACCTGGGCGGTCGGCGCCAGCCGTACGCCCGGCACCGCGGTGATCTGCTCGCGGAGGACCTGTTCCGCCGACGCATCAAGCCCGATGACGACCATCAAGATAGGGGCGGGCGATAGTTTTCGCAACGACGCGGCGCGCGCGCCCAGCCAGTTCGGCACTTCATCGCCGATGGCGGAACGCACCGCCTCGACATCATACCAGATGACTTCCAAGTCCGGCGGTTCGCCCGCCACCTGCATGGACAGGGCGTCGTCGTAAGGGGCCTCGGCCCAGTGCATCCTAATGCCGGCGTAAGCGGCCCAAGCGCCAGCGGCCGAGATGACATGTTCGAAACTATGGTTACGATGGGCCCGGACCTTCAGCTCACGGCAGGCCCAGGCCGGCTTCAGCCCGAGCAAAGCCCGGCGGGTGGGATGCGGAGCGAACAGGCATTCCGACCAGGCGCATCGCTCGAAAGAACCCTGACTGGTCACATCAGCCGGCATGGGTGCTTTCGATGAAAGCTTCTTTGCTGCGGATGTAGTCGGCTTCGTCGTATTCCGCATCGGCGAAGACCATGAGGACGCTGCCGGGAGAAAAGTCGTGCATCTCCCGCCAGAGTCCCGGACCGATCAGCAGGCCTTGCGAATTCGAATCCAGGACGACGCTCTCTTCGCGGCGGCCGTCGAAGAGGCTGAGGCGCACGGAGCCGGCGACGCAGACGCAGAGCTGGCGGAGCTGCTTATGCGCATGGAAGCCGCGGCTCACGCCGGGCGCGGTGCCGTGGATCCAATAGACGCGGCGGACCGGGAAAGGGAGGGCTCCGCCGAGCTCGACGACCGAAAGGCCGCCGCGCGCGTCGCCGCGCTGCGGGATATCGACCAGCTGGATGAGAGGTGGTGTCATGAATTAATGGAGGCAGACTGAAAAACCCAGCGGCTATCCAGCCAGTACTTCAAGCCATAACCAAAACAAAGCCCTAATGCTCCGCCGATATAGCGACCGGTTTCTCCAGAAAAATAGTGGTAGCCAACCCATTCCGCACCCCAAAAGACGGCCGTAGTGAAAAGCCCGAACGCAGCGTAGAGGACGAAACGTCGGGCATCCTTCGCCGCTCCAGCCCCTCGGGCCCCGAAGATATAGTTCCGATCCAGTACATACTTGAAAAGCAGCCCGCCGCCAGTGCCGAGGAATAAGGCAGGCCAATAGCCCAGCCCAAGGCCGCGAGCAGCGACAAGCTGCAGGCCTAGATTGACGATGATCGCCAGCCCGCAGAATGACGCGTAGAGAAGAGCAAGGGCTCCGCCGTTCATAGCCTAAGCCGTTTGAAGATGAACTCGGGAATACTACGGATGATCGCCATGATCGGCGACCAGAACCAGCGGGTGTAGACCACGTCAGCCGATCCCTCGATGGCCCGACGAATGTCGTCAGCGACCTGTGCGGGCTCGGCCAAGAGAGGTGAGCGGGGGTTCACCTTGCCCTCAGTCAGCCGGGTACGGACGAAGCCGGGCTTGATAGTGATGACACGCAGGCCGAGAGGGTGGAGGCGATTCCGCAAGCCTGAGAGGTACGCATCTAAGGCGGCTTTGGAAGCTCCATAGGGATAATTTGACTGGCGGCCACGATCACCTGCGACCGAAGAAACGGCAGCGAGGACAGGCTTGCTACCGGCATGCGCGGACTGATCCGCGACCGCCTCGAAAAGTTCGGCAATGGCAGCGCAATTCACCTGCAGCATGGCGACGAATTCGTCACGTCCGCCCATGATCCCGTGGAAGGCCACGATGGCGGCGACGGGCTGGCTGGCGAATGAACCAACTAGCCTGCACCCTTCGCCCGGGAGCGAGGCATCATAACGCTCTACGGCGACCTTAACCCCGTACCGTATCCGCAGGTCAGCAGCGATCAGCTCAAGCTCCTCGAGATTGCGCCCCGCCAGTAGCAAGGCCTTGCCGGCGACAGCGCAGTCGACCGCATAGGCGCGCGCGATGGGCGAAGTCGCTCCGACGATGACGTGAAGAGGCTTGGCAGATTCAATCATGGAGTTTGAGGCGGGTCGAAAGGAGGGACCGTACGGCGCCCGAAGGATCCAATGCACGCTGGACACGGCGGAACTCCTCCAAGCGGGGGTACATGGCTGGCACCAAGGCGGGACTCACGAAGGCGTCTTTCGCGAAGTAGACCTTGCCGCGATAAGCTGCCAGGATTCCATCCAGCTCTGCCATCAACGGCGCCAGCGTCTTTGAGGGTCCGGGCAGGTCGAGGGCCAAGGTGTAGCCGAGATCCAGGAAGGAAAGCGGGAAGTCGTTGGCCGGGCCGGAGCGCTTCAGCACTGCTAGGAAAGACGCCTGCCGAGAGCGGCCGATCGCGGCCAGGCAGGCATGCAGGCCATCGCGGGCGGTTGCATCCGGGAAGTACGCTTGGAACTGGGAAAACCCGCGGCGCCCATAAATACGGTTCCAGTCCCTGATGGTATCGAGCGGGAAGAAGAATTTCTCGAAGTCGACGAGCTTCTCATCGTCCTTAGCCAGGCCATAGTAGCAGGCGTTGAACACGCCGACGGTCAGCGGGCCCAAGGCGTATTCGGGCAGGTCGAAGGGAACGGTCAGCTTAGCCTTGGGCGGCAGGCGATGGGGGGTAACAGCGTCCTTAGGTGGCAGCTCCTCCGGGGTCGCCTCGTTCCCAAGCATGACCACGCCCCTGCCGAGCCGGTCGCCGACCGCGACGCAATCCATCCAAGCTACGGTGTGCCGATAGGACCCGTCGTTGGTGGCAAGAAGCTCAAGGGTGTGATCCAGATCGCGGCCGCGGATAGTACGCACCTTGCACCAAGCGCTCGGCACCCGTCGGAGCCGGATTGCGACGCGCTCGATGTGGCCGGTCAGCCCCATACCGCCGATGGTCGCACGAAATACGGGGGCCTCCTGCCCTTCCGAACAACGGAGCAAACCGCCCCTCGGTAGCAGAAGTTCTAACCAGACGACATGGACTCCAAAAGTCCCGTCAACATGATGATTCTTCCCATGAATATCGGCAGCGACCGCGCCGCCAAGGGTAACGAACTTAGTGCCCGGTACGACGGGGAGAAACCAGCCACGGGGAAGAAAGACCTCGATGATCTCGGCGAGGCTCACGCCCGATTCGGCGACGAGAATTCCGCTCGCCTCATCGAATGACACCATCTTGGCCATGCCTAGGCTACTGAGCGCGAACCCATCGCCACTGGGAAGAGCGGCGTCCCCATAGGAGCGCCCGAGGCCGCGGCTGATGCGGCGACCAGTGACGGCCCAAGCCGTGGCTAGATCGGCCCTCGTCGTCGGCCTCGCCTGAGACGCAAACACACAGGGCAACCGCCCCCAGCCGGCTAGCGGTTCATCTTTCATAGCCATGACGCAGCCATGACGCCTAGGATGCAAAGCGCGATAAGCAGATAGGAGGCCTTATCGCGTAAGGCATGCAGGACGGGGTCCGAGTGTAGTTCACCACGCCACGCTTGCAGCCAGAGGCGTGTCAGGCCGAACAAAACGAGCGGCGCGACGCCCATGACCGCCATGGGCTGGGCATAAAGCGAGGCGGCGGAGGGTGCCGCCGCATAGAGACAGACGACCAAGGTGGCGGCGAAGCCCGCCCCTACTCCGAGCATCGCCATCAAGTAATGATCAGCCCGCCGATAGCCTCGGCCTAGGACACTGCCTTGGTGTTCTTCCGGCAAGGCAAGCAGCTCTGAAAACCGCTTGAGGCAGGCAAGACCTAGGAACAGGAAAAGCAGAAACGCGACCATCCAAGCCGAGAGCCCGGCCGGGATGACCAACGCGCCCGCATAGGCGCGGAAGGTGTAAAACCCAGCGAGGAGGAACACGTCGAGCAACGGGACTCTTTTACCATGCAAGGAGTAGTAAGAGGTCGCGACCCAATAGCCGGCAATCATCATCAGGCCGGGCCAGCCAGCACCGACGAAGGCGAGCGCAAGCGCGAGCAAGGGCAAGACGCACGCAATGCCCACGCCGAGCGGGATTGTCACCGCCCCTGAAGCTAGCGGACGGCGGCGCTTCGAGACATGCCCGCGGTCGCTCTCAAGGTCGAGTAGGTCATTCGCGGCATAGACGCCGGATGCGCAGAGCGAGAAGGCAGCGAAGAGTAGGACGTCAGCCTGGAGGACGGCCGGCTCGAGCAAGCGATGCGCGGCGGCGGCAGGCAAGAAGACCAGGATATTCTTGGCCCACTGGTGAGGACGCAGCGACCGAAAGACGGCGGCAACGGTGTTGACCGAGTCAGCGAAACGAGCTTCCACTTTCGCGGAACCGATGGTTTGCTCGTAACGCAGGCCAGGGCCCACAAGGACCACGGAGGACGCCGCAGCCCAGATCGGCAGGTCTACGCTGCCGTCGCCCGCGTAGGCGAAATGCCCCCCCCCAGCATGCGCCTCAATGGCCTTCAGTTTATTTATACCCGTCAGATTAACGCGACCATCGCTGGCCAATACTTCGTCGAAGATACCCAGATGGTTCGCCACCGCCGAGGCGATGGTGCGGTCCGCCCCGGTGGCCAGAATCAGTCGGCGGCCCGAGATCCGCTGCGCGCGCAGCCATTCCAGGAAATCGTGCCGATAGGGAAGCGCTTCGGCCAGCAAGCTGGCCTGCGCGGCGACAGCTCGCTTAAAGACGGCTTTGCCAGAGAAAAGGGCCCGCAGAACGGCGGGCCATGACGACGGGCAAGCGACCAGCTTGAGGCACGCCTCATGCAAGGAGTCGCCGCGCAACAGTGTGCCGTCTAGGTCGACATAGAGATGTCTCTCGAACGCTACTGCATCTCTCTTTTCTTGTGGATTTAACATATTTAAAACAATTGGCATGCCTTGACCGTCATCTCAGCTGGAAGACCTTCCCCCAGCTATTCCTGTCCAATAATATATCGACCGCTGGGCGGGCAGGGCCGGCAATCACGAACCAGCATACAAACCAAAAGGCAGCGAAACAGGCGACCACCCCCGGATGAGCATAATCTGGAGTTATGGAAAAAAGGCCCACGATATCATTATCAGGCAAGATGGTGGCTGGCTGGGGAATCTGCTCGTTGAAACGATTCGCAACCAGGCCAGCCAATACAGCGAGAGAAATGGTTGATGTATCCGTGCCGCTCACCCAGTCAGCCACCAGTAATACATAGAGCGGAAAGCCGATGAAGAAAATCCTTGTCGTGTCACTGCCTCCCAAAAGCGCCATCACCAAACATAGCAGCAGGAAGACGCGGGGAATAGCGCCAGAAGCACCAGCCTCAGCAGGCATCCCAGGACGATTCCGCAACTTGCAAAGTAAAAAAGGCCCCAAGGTCATACTGACACATGCCGCAGCCCTGAGCAATTCAACTGGCCTTAACACCTTATGCTTTATCGACACAAAAATAGTCTGTAACTGACCATAGTCAGTTCCCGGCAATTGTAGAAGCAATCCAACCAAAGTTCCCGCTAAGGCGACAGCACAGACTGTGATTCCAGTCACGAACAGACGCCTATCTGAAAGGCAAATGGCAGCCCCCAGTGCCAATGCGAAATATAATCCAGACTCCCTGATTGGGATCGAGGCTACAAAGGTGAAGCCTGCAGCTAGGTACCATTTTCGTGTTATGAACAACGTAGCCAAAGAGTAGAACATTATGGCCGGCGGGTCTACGTTGTAGGGATAGAAATTTGTATACCTAAGCGGACTATACACATAACATACCATGGGTACCAAGCATGCAAAAGTTACGCCCGGCGTGAATTTTGTGCGCAAGGCTAAGTAAGTAAACACCAGGGCGATTAACCCGCATGACAGATTTATCGCGCGAAAAGCAAACTGCGCCTCCATCGGCAACTTCGAAGCCAACCAAGGTACTCCCACCCTCTTATTAAATGGCGCCTCATAAACCTGCTGTGAATTGTCCCCCTTGAAATGGAGGTACATTGAATGGTATGCGACTCCATCCCACCCTTTGCCGCCGGCAACCTCTACCTGAGGTTGCTTGTAATAATAACAAGCTGCGATAAAAAGAAGGGCTCCAAGTACGACGCTAGTTTTAATTGCCGAGTACATGAAATATTTCAAGACTGTAGCAAGGCCTTGAGATACTCACCGTAGCCGGACTTCGCGATGGGTTCGGCGAGCTTGAGCAGCTGGGCGTCATCGATGTAGCCGCGGCGCCAGGCGATCTCTTCGATGCAGCCGATCTTGAACCCTTGGCGGGCCTCGACGATCTGCACGAACTGCGAGGCCTGCAGGAGCGAGTCGAAGGTGCCGGTGTCGAGCCAGGCGGTGCCGCGCGGCAGGACCTTCACGCCGAGCTTGCCCTGGCGGAGATACTCGCGGTTGACGTCGGTGATCTCATATTCGCCACGCGCCGAGGGCTTGAGCGCCTTGGCGATGCCGACGACGGAGTTGTCGTAGAAATAGAGGCCGGGGACGGCGAAGCTCGACTTGGGCGCCTTGGGCTTCTCCTCGATGGAGACGGCCTTGCCGGCCGCATCGAACTCGACCACGCCGAAGCGCTCGGGGTCTTTGACGTGATAGGCGAAGACGATGCCGCCCTGCGGGGCCTTACACGACTTGAGCTGATCGCCGAAACCAGCGGAATAGAAGATGTTGTCGCCGAGGACGAGGCAGACGTCATCGGACCCGATGAACTTCTCCCCGAGGACGAAAGCCTGGGCGAGGCCGTTGGGGACGGCCTGTTCGACGTAGTCGAACTTACAGCCAATGCGGGACCCGTCGCCCAATACTTCCCGGAATTTGGGCAGGTCGTGCGGGGTCGAGATGATCAGCACTTCCCGGATGCCCGCGAGCAGCAGGACCGAGAGCGGGTAGTAGATCATCGGCTTATCGTATACGGGCAGGAGCTGCTTGCTCATGACCTGGGTCAAGGGATGAAGCCGGGTGCCGGAACCGCCGGCGAGGATGATGCCTTTCATGTTTTTGGGGTGGGGGAAGTTGGTCTGGCCGAGCTAAAATGCCTGACTTTCTGCCTGATAGGCAGGCTAAATTTGATGCCGGAGATCACGACATGGCGCCAAGCCCTCCAAGTGAGCGAGTGGCTACGGAGGAATCGCCCGGCCGCCGCCAGCCACGGCACCCACTTCGCCGTGGGCGATATCGTCAGGAAGCCTAGCCGCAAGGCAGCCTCATACTTCCTGATCTTAGCCAACTCGGACTCTAAGCGGTCGGCCGTGAGCAGGCCTTGGTCGTAGGCTTGCCGGGAGTCCTTTCGGAATTGCTCACAGTACTCAGCGCGGCCTTGGTAGAATTTCGCCACCGTCGCCAACGTCGTGGCCGGCGCGTCCACCTCCGACCAGGCTCCCATGGAGAGATTGCGCCCATGCCATCGCCACTTGACCAAGTTCTTGGGCGTATAAGCAAGCGAACCGAGGAGAAAGCCTCGGTAGATAAAGACTTCGTCTTCGGCCTTGGCCGCATCGATAGGACTGAAAGCCGTGGAGAGAACCCGGCGGTAGGAACCACAAGCGCCCAAGGTCGGGGCGCCGTGCCAGAAGTCCAAGCCGAAAGAGTAAGCCGACGCACGGTGAATCGAATCGACCCGCCGCTGGGGCTCCCATTCCGCGACGAGTTCATCCCCAGATTCATTAATGATGCTGACCTGACTCATCACCACCATCACGTCGGGGTTGTCCTCAAAGATCCGGGAGGTGACGGCCAGTCGGTCGGACGAAGAGATGTCATCTCCGGCCATGACGACCAGGACTTCTCCTCTGGCGGCCGCGATCGCACGGTTCCAGTTACGCACCAAGCCCATGTTGGGCTCTTTAGGTAAGAACCTGACCAAGTGGCGTCGCGCGTGCGCGTCCACCAGCCGGGAGATGATTTCCGACGTCGCATCGGTTGAGCCGTCGTCACCAATAATGATTTCGTAATCTTCAAAATCTTGCTCTAAAGCGGCCCGCAATGCCTCCGAGACAAATTTTTCTTGGTTGTACGTCAGAAAGATAATCGAAGCCTTCATCTTGGCGGTGAGTACGGTTTTTGGCTGGGGGATAATGACAAAGCAGGTGGTCTTGATGGACGGGGAAATCGCCAGCCTAGGTCGTCGGACGGGAATATTTGAGCCTCACCTTCACCGGAGCAAAACGCTTGATTGCCGAACGTAAGACGTATCCGAAAATCCTCTTCTCGCAGCGGGTTTGCTTCAAGAGCCGGCATGCGATAGTCAGCCAACTGAAGGGGTTGATGCCGGGCGCTAGGGTATGGTATCCGAGATCGTACGTGAGCGTCAGTTCGACGAGTTTTCTGCTCTCCAGTTCATAAGCAGGCTTGGTCAGGCGTCCGTTCGCGTTGGCCACCTGCAGGTCTTTTTCATGCTGAACGCAGGCGTCTTTCCGGCCGACATAGGACATGGCTCTCCTACGGAGGACTTCGGCCGGAGAAGATTCGTCCAGCAGCTTCCCCATGGAGAGGTTTAAGCCGTGCCAGCGCCAGCTGACCAGGTTTGCTGGCGTGTAGGCGACCGAACCGATCAGCAAGGCCCGGTAGACATACGGGTCATCTTCCGAGTGCGCATGCAGGATGGGTCCGAATTCATCCAACAGCTGGCGGCGATAGGCGCCGCAGGCGCCGAGGACGGGCGTGCCGGCCCAGAAATCGAGGGCATTCGATGATGCGGTGCGCCGAAAACAGGTGTATTCCGGTGCGCGTTTTTCCCGGTTCTGATGGATGACGGCTCCCGCTGCGTCGATCACGCTCACCTGAGTGAATGCCGCCATCACGCTCCCGTCATGGGCGAAGATTTCCGCCATCGCTGCGGTCCGGCCGGGGGCGGAAACATCATCGCCGGCCATGGTGACGAAAAAATCTCCGGACGCGGCCCGCGTCGCCCGGTTCCAATTTTTGACCACTCCCATGTTAGGCTCCGGTGGAAGGATTCTCACTGCCGTACGCCACGGATGCTCAGCCAAGACCACCTCGATAATCGCCAAAGTGCGGTCGGTTGAGGCATCGTCCGCGATGATGATTTCGAGATCAGGATAATCTTGGGCCAAGGCTGACCGCAACGCTTCCTCGACGTATTTTTCCTGATTGTAAGTCAGGAAGATAATTGAGGCCTTAAGCATGGTGCTCCTTCCGCGTGGTCTGCAGGGTGATGACGGCCGAGCCGAGGGCGACGGCTCCGAAGGTCAGGCCGGAAACCCACAGGCTCCCTCCCCGCGTCGCGACAAATTGGGCGACGCCCATGGCCACGATGGCCATGCCCGACCAGAGCAGGCTGTTGGCGGAAATAGTCCGACCGACTTTATGATAAACGAAGGCCATCATCATGATCCCATACAACAAGGCGCCGACGAGGAAAGCGAGCCCTGCCCCGGTCAACCCGAGCCAGGGCAACCAGAGAAAGGTGAGCGCCATGACGCCGATGGCCGCAACGCTTTCGAGCCAGAACATCTCTTTGGGCGTTGCCCGGGCCGCGAGCCAGAACCCCAGCGGCCAGCTCACGAGCCGGCAGGCCACGCCCCAGACCATCAAGCGCAGCAAGTCGAGCGCCTGGTGGAAGGCGGCGGAATAAAACAGGCTGAGCAAAGCCTCGCCGAACAGCACCAGGCCGACGAAGCACGGGGTGGCCAGGATGACGCCGGCCTTGATCTGCCGGTCCGTGATGTCCAACGCTTCATCCTCGTTCTGGGCGGCCGAGACGCGTGGGTAGAAATCCGTCCCCATGGCCGCGAAGATGAATCCCGGGATCGTGCCAGCGATCGAAAACGCCGCTTGGTAATAACCGGCGTGGGCGATGCCCAGTTCCTGGACGACGGCCACGCGGGTGAAGTAGACGGACAGCTGGAAGACGACGGTCGTCCCGATCACGGCGATACCCATCTTGATCAATGGACCGGCGTTATGGAGGCTGCCGAAAATCTCGCGCAGCCCGGGGAGCCTTGGCTTGAGGTATCTTCCCAGAACATAGAGCTGGGCCGCTGACGCGATCAGCAGGGCGGCGACCATGCCCCAGAGTCCGCCGAACCAGATCAAGGGAGCGCCGAGCGCGAAGGCGCCCAGGGCCGACCACGCCTGGGCTTTGGCAACGGCCTTGATCTGACCCCGGGCTTGGAGCAAGGCATTGAGCCCCATCGAGACGATGGCCAACGGTGCGGCGACGCTGGCGACCATCACGATCGGCAGGTCCACAAGGTCTCCGAAGGTGAAGTAACAGACCGGCACCGCCGCCACCAGGGCGACGGCCATGCCGATGATCGCGAGCCTCAAGGTGAACTTTAACACCGTGCCTTCGCGGCCATCGCGTTCTTCACCGTCCTGTCCCGACACGTGTTTCACGGCCGAAGTGCCGACGCCAAATCCGAGGATCTGCGTCAGGGTATTGATGAGCTGCGTGAGCATCCCCATCATGCCGACGCCCGCAGGGCCGAGCACCATGGCGACGAGCTTGCCGCGCAGTAAGCCTGTCACCATGGCCACGGCTGAGGCTCCGCCCATCAGGATACTCGAGCGGAGGATGCGGGCGAAAGCCATGGTTCAGACGGGCGGCTGAAAATCAGCCGCGGCCGATCCGCTCCAGCCGATAGGAGCCATCCAGGATCTTCTGGATCCACTGCGGGTTATCCAGATACCATTGGACGGTCTTCCGGAAGCCGCTTTGGAAGTTTTCCTGGGGCGCCCAGCCTAATTCCTGCTTGGCGCGGGCGGCATTGATCGCATACCTCATGTCGTGGCCGGGGCGGTCGGTGACGTAGGTGATGGCGGTGGCGTGCGGCTTGCAGTCCGGGCGCGGCCGCAGTTCGTCCAAGAGGCCGCAGAGCTGGCCCACGAGGTCGATATTGCGCTGCTCATTGTCGCCCCCGATGCAGTAAGTCCTGCCCGGCGCGCCTTTTTGGACGGCGGCGAGCAAGGCCCGGGCATGGTCGTCGACATACAGCCAGTCGCGGATATTCTCGCCTTTGCCGTAGACCGGAATCGGTTCACCGCGGAGGCATTTCAAGATGACCACCGGGATCAGCTTCTCGGGGAACTGATACGGGCCGTAATTGTTCGAACAGTTGGTGATGACGACCGGCAGACCGTAGGTGTCCATCCACGCCCGGGCCAGGTGATCGCTGGCCGCCTTGCTCGCGCTGTAGGGCGAGTGCGGGTCATACGGCGTCGTTTCGCTGAAAGCCGGCGCGGCGGGCGCGAGGGATCCGAAGACCTCATCGGTCGAGACGTGCAAGAAGCGAAAGGCATCCCGAGGGGGACCGGAGAGTTGGCGCCAATAACCTAAGGCGGCCTGGAGCAGCTGGAACGTCCCGGTGATGTTCGTGGAGATGAATTCGCCCGGGCCGTCGATCGAGCGATCCACATGCGACTCGGCGGCCAGGTGCATCACGGCGTCCGGGCAGAAGCTCGCCATGGCCTTGCGCATCGCCTCGGCATCGCAGATGTCCGCCTGGAGGAAGGCGAAGCCCGACTGGCCCTCCAGGTCCGCCAAGGAGGACCGATTACCCGCATAGGTCAGCTTATCGATGACCAAGACCTGATGGCCGAGGCCGTGCGCCAGTCTCGTGAGGTTAGAGCCGATGAAGCCGGCGCCGCCTGTGATGAGGAGTTTCATGATTTATGGGGATGTATTATTTTGCGAGTTGAAGTAAGGCCTCGGCGATTCTTGGCCCGACTAGCTCTGCGCCGAACGGGCTAAGGTGATTCGTGTCGATATAATAAAGGGCTCCCTGGCCGTCCCACCATTTGACCGACCCGTCAGGATTTTTTAATAAGTCTTGGGTGGTCACGAAAACGACGTTCTTGTTCGCTGCGAAATGATTGGAGAACTTCGCTTCGAAGTCCTCCCTCCCGGCTTTGGCGCGCAGCGACTCGCTCACCCGCAGTCGATCCAACGGCAGGCCATAGCGATCACGCTGAAAGGCGAAATAGTCGACGGTGCAGACATCGGCTATATCCATGACCGGCGGCTGCTGGACGACGATGAGCTTGGTGTGCCTTGAGGCTTCTTCGAAGAATGGGCGCATACGATCGAACAAGCGCCCATCATACCTACAAACAAATAGTAGTCCGGATGGTTTTTCGCTGATAAGGCGACGGCCGAGCGCATTGAATCGATTGAGTTCATCTTCTGATTCGGTCAAGTGGTCGCGGAACCTATCTTTGATCCACTTTCCTATTTCCGGTAGAGTCGTAGTTGGCGTCGGATCGCCGGCATCCAAGACATGGTAAATCGCTTTGTATCCCAGCTTCAGGGAGATGGCGTCCACCTGAGCCGCCAGCGTGCAGGCATGTGAGTCGCCCCAGAATAATAATGTCTTGGGGGCGTCCGGATCGCCGCCGACGGTCACGAAATCGATCGGTCGAGCCGCCTGCTTTGAGTTAAACTTGATGGCATTAAATTTGTCGCCCACTCCGACCGCGGTATTCGACGAGAATAACCCGCCTAGGCATGTCATCCCTCGGAACCCGCCTACCCACTCGTCGGCTTGCGGGCTGCTTGGATCCTGCGAGGCATAAAGTTTGTGTCGGCCGAAGGAATCGGACGCCAGACCTGCGGAAACATACAGCGCTCCGGAGGCGAGGACGATCATCCAAACCGACCCCATTCGGCGGAGGGGTTGTTCAATCCAGCGGTAACTGGCGACGGCCAAGGGCGCCGTCAGAGCGAGGGCGATCAATGCCAAGGTCCAAGGATTCAGATAACTGTCGTGCGCGGCGTTCCAAGTCTTCAGGAAAATGATCACGGGCCAGTGCCAAAGGTAGAGCGAATAGGAGACCAGTCCGATCCATACCATGCCCGGATGCGCGATCGCCTTGTGAAGGCGGGAATCAGACTTCATTCCCCAAAGGAACAGCATGACTCCGGGCACCGCCATCAAGGGCCTCAGCCGCTGGAAGATGCTGCCGTAATCCGGGAGGGCGTAGGCCGTTAAGACGATGGCCAAGCCGGCCCAGCTTGCCGCCGCTGCTCCCCGTCTCGGGCCGATGCCCCCGGCATCTGCCATCGTGGCGAGGGCGATGGTCGCGCCGGCCATGAGCTCCCACGCCCGAGGCAAGAGAAGATAGAAAGCTTTGGGCGGATTGGCTGCCGATTGGATCAGAAACCAAACGAAACTCATGAAGCCGAGCCCAAGGACATAGGCCAAAGTCCGGCCCACGCCTTGATACCGTACCAGCATCCATACCAGCAGAGGAAATAATAAGTAGAACTGCTCTTCGACCCCCAAGGACCAGGTATGTAGCAAGGGGTCGGCCAGCGCATCGGTCCCCCAATAGTTTCCGATGTTATCGCAGAGGGCGCCATTCCCATTGATCAAAATGACCGCGCGGATCTGCCGGGCGATTTCATTCAATTGTATCGGGCTGATCAAAATACCAGCCAGCAAGACCCCGGACATCATCGCGATCAAAGCGGGCAGGATTCGCCTGATTCGGCGGCGATAAAATCCGGCGAAAGTGAACGTGTTCTCAGTGATTTCCTTGGCGATGATGCCTGTGATCAGGTAGCCTGAAATCACGAAAAAGACGTCCACGCCAAGATATCCGCCGGGCAACCAGTCCGGATTCAGGTGAAACAGGATGACCGGCAGCACGGCGATCGCGCGCAGCGCATCGACAGCATGAATTCTTTCAGGGGTTGATGACATTTTTACTTTCAGGCGAACTGCGAACGAATCATGTTAATCACCCGCTCCCGCGCTTCTTCGGACATGGCCGAGCCGGATGGCAGGCAGAGGCCATGGTCGAAAAGCCGTTCGCTGACCTGCCCTCCGTGCATTTCGGCGGAGGCGAAGACGGGCTGGAGATGCATGGGCTTCCAGACGGGGCGGGCTTCGATGTTCTCGGCCTCGAGCGCGAGCCGGACTTGCTCACGGGTGACGCCCGCGATCTTGGGGTCGATGCTGAGGCAGGTGAGCCAATGGGTCGACTGACCCCACGAGGCTTCTGGCTGCATGGTCACGCCTGGGAGGGATTTAAAGGCTTCGGCATACGCCTTGAAGTGACCGCGCCGACGCGAGACTTTTCCGGAGAGGCGCGTGAGCTGACCAAGCCCGATGCTGGCGGCGATATTACTGAGGCGATAGTTATACCCGATGGTGGAATGCTGGTAGTGCGGAGCCGCATCGCGCGCCTGAGTGGCGAGGAATCGTGCCTGATTAGCAAGTGCCGCATCATCCGTGACCAGCATACCGCCGCCGCCAGTGGTGATGATTTTGTTGCCGTTAAAGGAATGGATACCAAATAGGCCGAAGGAACCCGGCGAAGCCTCGCCATAGGTCGCACCAAGGGCTTCGGCGGCGTCTTCGATGAGCTTGACGCCATGCTTGTCGCAACAAGCTTTAATCGGGGAGATATCCGCCGCCTGGCCATAAAGGTGGACGAGGATGAGCGCTTTGGGAGTCTTGCCGGCTTTGGCTTTCTGTTCGATGACCGCACAGGCCAGTGCGGGATCCATGTTCCAACTACGCGCTTCGGAATCGATGAAGACGGGTTTGGCGCCGAGATAAGTAATCGGCGAAGCCGACGCGACGAAAGTCAGCGAGGAGCACAGGACTTCGTCCCCGGCACCGACGCCAGCGAGTCGGAGCGCAAGATGCAGGGCAGCGGTCCCGGATGAAACGGCGACGGCATGCTTGGACCCCACGAGCTGGGCGAAATCCTGCTCGAATGCGTCGAGATTTGGCCCAGCCGGCGCGACCCAATTGGATTGGAAAGCTTCCAGGACATATTCGATTTCGGCGGAACCCACATCTGGAGGGGATAAGTAAATTCTGTTTGGGTTCATTTTGAATGGTGCTAAAGTTTTGGGTGACGGGTGACAGCCCCCGGGGCATCGGCATTTCAGGTTTCGGCTATTCGGCCCTCGGCAATCAGGCTTCGGCCATCAGCGGTGCACGTGTCTGAGTGGTGTTAACTTATCAGGGGTTGAGCCTTAGAGGTCTACGATGGATTTGGTGGCTAATCTTAAAATAATTACTGGGATGAATAAGCTTTTCCAGCCGCTGCGCGTACTCGAATTAGCTAAACAAACTGCGGAGGATGTTTACCTGCTAACAGGCGATCGGAGATTCGAACGTGAATCTACCTTAAAGAACCAGTTGCGACGTGCTGTGTTATCCGTGCCTAGCAACATAGCCGAAGGAGAGGGACGCCGATACTCCCAGGAAGGCATTCGCTTCTTTAAAATCGCCATCGCTTCAGCAGAGGAGGCGAAAATTCAGCTGTCTTTAGGCACACGAATTGGCATAGTGCCTCTGGATAAAGCCAATAAAGCGATTGGCGACCTATCGTCGGTCTGTCGGATGTTGAACAAGCTCATATTTAGTCGAACTTCTCGCGGCACGAAACTCGAGTGAACCCGATGGCCGAAGCCTGATACCCGAAGGCCGAATCGCTGGCTCCCGGATGGCCGACTTCCCGGTGGCCGTCACCCGTCACCTGTATCAGAGACTTTGCTTTTTTTACTCCCACCCGCCAACACCTTACATTTACACTTTTGCACAAGCCACAGGCTGGTTGCACTTTTGCACTTCAATAATGCCTACTTCCACTTCTGGTCCGCGTATATCCCCAGCTGGCCCAAGGCTTCCCATAATCCTTTGTTCGCCGGATCGGCCAATAATTCCTCCATCCACTGCCCGCTTGAGATTCGCACCAACCTCTGCTCATGAGGAAGAGTTATTAGGCCGCAGGGGCGTCGACGAACTGACGACACCAGATCTCGACGCAGGCCAAGGCTAGAATCGGATAACTCGCGTCGGTCCGCCCGGAACGGTTATCGGAGATTAGCTGCCGCACCGCATCCGGATCGAAAAGCCCACGCCGGGCGAGGGATTCTCGACTGAGGTAGTCTGCTTCGATCCGATTATCCTTGGCCGTCATCCAACCCCGCAAGGGGATGCCGAAACCCGTCTTGGGCCGATAGATGATTTCCTTGGGCAAGATTCCCTCCATCGATTTTCGGAAGATCCACTTTCCGACCTGGCCATACTGCTTATAGTCAACGGGCAGCCGCGTCGCGAAATCGACCAGATCGCGATCGAGGAAAGGCACCCGTACTTCGACGCCAGCCGCCATCGACATCTTATCGGTATAGTTCAGGTTATGGTCCGTGAGGAAATATTTCGCTTCCAGGTATAGCATCTGGTTCAACCCCAACGTCCCGGCAGGCAGGGAGCGCAGGGCCTCGTTCAGCGGCAAGCTGGGGTCCGGAAAGATGCCCGCGGCTTTTATTTCCTTGGACCAAAGCCCCTGGAGCCGATCCTGCTCCAACCATTGGAAATAGCCGACCATGCGTTCATTCGACGACAGGGCGGCCTGACGAAAGGCCTTGTGCATCCGTCGGCCCCAAGGCGTGGCTTGGCGGGCATACCCCGAAAGGTCGGCGAGCGAATGCCGGGCGAATGCCGGCAGCCACCGCCAATATTTTTCGAACGCCAAGGCCTGATGCCGGCGATAACCCGTAAAAATATCGTCTCCGCCGGCACCGGAAAGCAGCACCTTGATGCCCTGCTGCCGGGCCTGCTGACAGATATAAAAACTATTGAGGGCGGCCGGATCGGCTTGGGGCTCGTCCAGGTGCCAGACCAGTTTTTCCAAATCGACCAGCTTATCCTGGGCTACTTCGGCGACATGCAGGTTCAGCCCAAGCGCCTTGGCCGCCAAACGCGCATAGGGGAGGTCATCGACGAAACCTTCCTTGGCGCCCGCCGACGAGCGGACGTCGATGGTGAAACAATCCAGCCGACGGGAACCGAGACGCCTCTGGGCCAACGCGCATATGGCGCTGGAATCCAATCCGCCGGATAAGAACGCCCCCAGGGGCGCATCGGAAGCCATCTGCCGCCCGACTGCCGTATCCAGCCGGTCGCGGAGCTCGGAAGCCGCGCCTGGAACGGTGAATGGCAAGGGCTCCTGCCCGTAAGGTAGTTCATAAAAACACCACTCGCGGACCTTTCGGCCGTCCGAGATCTTGACGGCATGGCCGGGCGGGAGTTTCTGGACGGACTTGAAGAGGGTGTGCGCCCCGGGACTGTATAAATACGTCAGGTACTGCGAAACGCCCTGCAGGTCCAGGCTCCGGTCGAAATCCGGGACCTGCAGCAGGGCTTTGATCTCGGAGGCGAAGGCGAAGTGGCTCCTGGTCTGCAAGCAGTACAACGGCTTCACCCCCAGGCCATCGCGGGCGAGCAAGACGGTGCGCTGCCGGTGATCGTAGATGGCCAGGGCGAAGATGCCGTTCAGCTTGCCCAACATGTCATCGCCCCAGCGGAGGTATGCGGCGAGCAATACTTCGGTGTCTCCGCTGGAACGAAACTCGTAACCGGATGCCAACTCGGCCCTTAGTTCGCGGAAGTTATAGACCTCGCCGTTGAACACGATCGTCGCCAGTCCGGCAGGGTCGGTCATCGGCTGCGTCGCCGTGACGCCGAGATCCTGGATCGCGAGCCGGGTCTGGGCCAGCGCCAACCGGGCCTCCGGAGCGAAGAAGCTGCCCGACCCGTCGGGCCCGCGATGCGCCAGCAGGGCCTGCGCTCTTTGGGCCAATGCTTGGGCGTTTGGGCCGATGGCCCCGAAAATTCCACACATCGTCTAGGTAAGTTATGGGTTCTATTCTGTTCTTACAATAACCGTCCGGAGGACGCTCTGTATAGTTTCGCCAACGAATTTATAACGGCCCGACTGACTCCGCTCCTGATCTCACGCGCCGGGAGCCGGAGATTCGGAGATGACCAGGCGCAGCTTGCCGCTGGCCGTGCGCGGCAGCCTTTCTGCGTACGCGATCTGGTAATCGCAGAGGAAGCCGAAGCGTTGCATGAGCTGTTTTTTCATGGCGGCTTCGTCTTCCGGACTGAACCCGAAGCCTTTCACGACCCTGATCTCGACCTTGCCGGCTTCCCTTTGGATGAATTGCGCTTCGATGACGTGAGGGGCGTCGGCGAAGATCAAGGACAAGGCGGCGGCGCCGACCATGGTGCCGTTTTTCAATTTCACGAAATCCTGTTCGCGGCCGTTGATGGAAATGACTTGCCTCGCCGTCCCTTCGCCTGATGCCGCCTCGAGGAGCTCGCAGTCGTCGCCGGGGGCGTAACGGAAAAGCGGGAAGGCCGGGTTATGCCAATTAGTGCCGATGATCCGGTGGCCGGCGGCGACGGGGAGGAACTCGACGGCGGCGTAATCTTCGTCGACCAACATCCGCCCATCCTTCGTCTCCGAGAAATTGGCCACCGATTCCGCCATGCCATAATGCTGGTAGACCGGGGCGCCAAAAGCCTGCTTGATCCTCTGCCTGAGCTGAGGGGTCAGGTTTTCCGAACCGGTAGTGATCAAACTTAGCCCGGCAAGGGGGGGAATGCCTTCTTCTAGCATCCATGTCGCCATCAGGCTGATGCCTGAGGGGTAGCCGTGGACCCACTTTGCCCCCATCTTCTCAAGCTTGCCTAAGTAATATCCGAAGGTTTCGCGACTTAGGTGCTGCGTGCTGAAAATAATCTGCCGCGTCGCCTCGCTGATGCGCCAGAATGGCGGTTTGCTTCGCGTCAATGGAATCAGACAGCGCCCTCCGAAATGGGCGCAGACCGTTTCTCGGCTGAGACCGAGGTTAAGGCGGTACCTCCACCAGGTGGCCCAGCGCTGGGCTTCGGCCTCCCGAGTCTCGTGGAAAACCAAGCCGCTGCCCGTACTTCCGCCGGTGTGCGTCCGGAGAAGGCCGTCCCGGGCAATCAAGGGATTGGCGATGCGATCGAGGTTTTGCCGCACCTCATCCTTGGTCAAGACCGGCAGCTTCGCTAATTCCGCGAACGGGTCGGACGCGTCAGGATTGACGGAATGGACCGAAAACTTGTCCGCCCAAAAAGGGCTGTGCCGGGCATATTTGAGGTGCGATGAAAGCATCATCGCCCGATAATCGTCCAGCTGGCCCTTTGTGAACGCAGCCCGCGCGACGGAGGCCCGTAGGCATCGCTCGAACAGCGGACCATATCGGTGCTTCTGCAGATCCTTGGCGCGCCAATCCACCGCAAGCTGCTGGGCAAAGGAGGGCAGATGCTGGTAGATGGTCTCGGTGTCTATTTTCATTGGTTACGCTTGGTCGCGGCTTACCTCCAGCGTTCGTCCGTAAAGATGCCCAGCCGGCCCATCTTCCCGATCAACCCGGCGATCTCGGCATCATTCAGCAGCTCCGGGATGTTCTTGCTGCTGCTGATCCGGATGAACATCTGCTCATTCTTCTGATTAATCCCGTAGGTGCGGATATCTTTCCAGACGAGCGGCAGCCGTTCGAGCCGGCCGATGAATCCGTCGCGCCAACCGGCACGCTGATCCTCATATCGATTCGGCTCTCCGTTGACCAGATGCCAGAAGGCGACGTTCTGTTTGCCGCCGTTCGGAACGATATATTGGCCGAACTCATAGGGCCAGAGCACGCGCTCCCCCGCCCTACCGGAAACGGCATACAAGCGCTCGGTTCGTACGCAGCCGCTATTGACCCAACAAGAATCCGGATTGTGCGAGCCGGCGTCGACGACCGACACTTTCCCGGGCTCCCAGTAGGCGACGTAGACGAGCAACTGGACTTGCCCTCGGACGTAAAGCACCTGTTTGGCCTGGCTGTAATTAAGGATGCCTTTCGCACTGGCCAACTCGGCCGAAGAACCGGCAATCGGAATATCCCGCCGCTGCCACCCGGCCACTTCCGGTAAGGCTAGCGCCAGATCACCAGTGAAGCCACGCGGCCGGGAAGAGGCAAACTCTGAAAGGAGCACCAGCGTCAGCAGGCCGACTAGCATTACGGCACCGAAAATGAGCAGGACCTTGCGCATGCTCAGGATGAGGAAAGCGGGCCGCCGACCTTGAGGGTGGCGGCTGGATTCCCGGCCACCGTGACGCCTGGAGGTACGTCCCGAACCACTACGGCGCCAGCACCAACGAGAGACCCCGCCCCAATCTTCCGACTGGGGATCACATTGGCCTTGCTGCCTATGAAGACTCGGTCCTCCACCTTGACGTGACCAGTGAGGTCGCACTGCGAGCTCACCGTTGTCCAGTCTCCCACCGTGATGTCGTGGCCGATTGTGGTATTAAGGTTGATCGTCACGAAGTCGCCGAGCGCGATATCGCACGTCAAGACCACGCCCGGGCACAGGATGACGCCTCGTCCGAGCTTCACGCGCTCTCCCATCACGACCGACGGATGGACAAGCGAGATGAATTCGGCTCCAGCCTTGCGCAGGCGTTCTGTCAGCCTGGCTTTTTCCGCCGGCAGGCCGAGGCCGCAGAGATAGAGTTGATTGGGCCCAGGGTAATGCCCGTCCAGAACTGCCACTGGAGCGAATCGTCCGTAATCCCTAAGCGCATCCGCATTGTCATCCAAGAAGCCAGCGAATGTCCAATCCCGGCCGTGGGCAGGATGGTGCAATACCCAAGAGTGAAGCTCCCGTCCGAATCCGCCTGCGCCGACGATATGTAATTGTTTCATAGAGGGAACAAGCTGTGGTCAGCGCAAGGTCGCCCCGCCGTCGACGACGAGGTCATGTCCGCTGATCCAGCGCGCAGCGGGAGAAAGTAGGAACGAGACGGCGCCGGCGACATCGGCCGTGCTGCCTGCGCCCAAGGGATATGCGCCGACATAGGCGGCGAACTGCTCAGGCGTGACATGGGCGCGAAAGGCGGCCCCCATACCTTCGTCGACTAGACCGGGGGAGATCAAATTCACCCGGATGTTCCTAGGGGCGAGCTCTAGGGCAAGCGTCCGGACGAGACCAATCAGGGCTGACTTACTGGCCGAATAGGCGGCATGCCCGGCCGCGCCGCGGATACCGCTGATAGATCCGATGAAGACGATCGATGCGCCAGTATTGAGCTTCTTCGCCCTGAGCAGGCAGCGAAGGAAGTCCGCCGGGGCAATGACGTTCGTCCCCAGCGTTTCGGCGAACTTCTCGGGCGTCAATACGCTGAACGGCAGGATCTCGAGCGTTCCTGTCGCGATGACCAGCCCATCCAAAGGGGCGTTTGCGCCGACAACGGCCTCCCATGCTTCGGGCTTATGCAGGTCTACGACGTAGGACTCGGCGGCGATTTTTGATAACGAGGCCAGCTTCTCGGGTGAGCGTGCGAAGGCCAGCGTGTGCGCGTGCGCAGCATGAAGCTCTCCTAGGATTGCCGAGCCAATCGCTCCGGTGGCGCCTAGGACCGCGACTCTCTTATCAGTCAGTCCGCTCATATCAGGCCAGACGACAGATGTCGGCGAGGGTTTCGCATTTCATGAATTCTTCGACCGGCAGGGGCTTCCCGAAGGTTGTATCAAAGACCGCAAGCAAAGTCAGCGCGGCCAGGCTGTCCCACCAAGGCTGCTCGCGGAAACGAAGCTCCATGTGCAGGCCACCCGCCGGGCAATCGGCTAAGGAGGCTTCTAGCTCCAGGAAAAAAGTTGCTTGATGGGGTGTCGTCATGGGGCAACAGGGATTAGGCGTAAGATTTGACCGGGGCGATGGCAAGCGGCCCAACTTCGCCGGCGAAGGCACCCCAGGACAGCCCGACGCCGAAGCCACAGGCGACGACCTTGAGCGTGCCGGACTCAAGCCGGCCGCCCAGCGCATCGATGAGTGCGCAAGGAATGGAGGCTGAACTCTGGTTGCCATATTTCTCGACGATGTCCATGGGTGTCTTATCAGCCGGGAATCCGCATTTACGCCCAACGGTGGAGATGATGAACCGATTGGCCTGATGGAGGACGAGGGCATCGACGTCGGCCGGCATCCAGGCAGCGTGCTTCAGGACGGCATTCACGGCATCAGGGACTTCGCGCAAGGTGAAATTGAACACTTCGGCTCCGTTCATGCGGAGGTTTTCCGCATGATGACGGTTGCCTTCGGCGTCGACGGTCTCGAGACGCGTGGCGGTCGACGCTGGCTGGCGCGCCCCACCTGCGGGCACGATGATGGAGGCCGAGCCGGCGCCATCCGCACCGAGTACAAAATGGAACGGAGCGGAGCGGCCGGTCTTCTCGACAATCGTTGCCGAACCAGCGTCGCCGAACAAGGGATCGGTCGCGCGATCTCCGGGATTCGTCAGCTGACTGAGCGTATCGCCGGAGCAGAGCAACACACGAGCGGCTCCGCCATGGGCGCACAGCAAGGCAGCCTGCTGAAGGCCGAAAACCCAGCCGGAGCAACCCATAGAGAGCTCGAAGGCCGGTGCGGATTTGCTCAGGCCAAGGCGACCATGAAGCAGCGAACCATTGTTGGGCTGGGAGTGGTCGGGAGATTGCGTGACGAAGACGACCGCATCAATCGAGGTCGCATCGATACCCATCTCGGATATCAGACGGGTGGCCGCATCGGCGCACAAGTCGAGCGCCGTGACTCCCGCCGCGACGACCAAGCGCTTACGCAGGCCGACGACCTTGCCGGTCCGCTCTAAAGTAGCGCGGTCAATCCCTGCGGCCAGTCCATCTTGGACGTAATCCCGCTCGACCGATCCGGTCGTCACGGCGAGACCGGCTATACGGATGTGGGAGAGAACAGAGTACATTTTATTTTAAGCGGCGACGGGATGAAAGCCCCGGCAAACGGTTCATGAAGCCTTCTGTCAACCTCGGTCACTTTCACGAAGCAGTAGCCCGCAGCGCGCATCAAGCTTGCTGTCGGCCGGGGAAGCGAGCCAATCCACCAACCGTCCCATCTCGTTCGAGGCGACAATCTTTGACGGGGGAGCTGGCTTGCCATGGGTCGCGACGACGGCCTGATAAATCGCCTCCACGGAAGTGGGGTCAAAGACCCCGGAAGGCCTGATTGCCGAATAGACATAGGAAAGGTCTGAGGCGATGACCGCACAGCCTGCATCAGCCGCCTCCACCAACCCTAACCCGAAACTTTCGACCAGCGACGGATATATCTGATACCCGCACGCATGGTAAAGACGACGGGAGTCAGTGAAGCCATGGTTCGTGATCCGAGCCCCTAGGGATTGAGCTTTTTCGATTTGTTCATATATTCCTTCCCACTCTCCGTATAGGGTCAGGTGCAGTTCGGGGTAGACCTTCGCCTGGGCCAGCATGACCCAGGCCGCTATCAGCCGGGCGTGGTTCTTGTGTGGATACCCATTGCTAACATAAGCATATCTCGACCACTTGCCCTCTGCCGGCCCTGTAGAGCCCGGTGAAGGAAGGCAGGAAGGATAAAAGGGCAGTTCGATGATCGGTACACCTGACCCTAGGTCGTGCGCCAAGGCGGATTCGACTAGCTTTGTCTGCACTAGGAAAACATCGGCGTTTCGGCGCAACCAACGAATGTAGGCCATCTTGAGGACCCCGCTGAGCTTATCATACCACGACTGGTTTTTGGCTCCACTGCATAAAAGCACGTTATGAAAATAGACTGCAACCTCTGCTCCAAGCCGAAAAGGCGGAGGCACGTTGCCAAAACAAAAAACACGTCTCAGGAGATGACGGTGACGTCTATAGAAATCCCGTCGCGCTAGCTCGCGAGGAGGAATGACCATGACCTTATAGCCGGAAGTGTCTACCCCCGCCATCCTCGCGTCGCAGAGCAAGGCGAACTTCCCCTTGGCTCGCAGCCCCCCCAATAGCTCCTGCAATAACGCCTTGCCTCCGCCGGAATTGACATAAACGGCATCGATTAAAATCATGGGGGCAAAGGCTGAGTGGAAAGCCTGAGATTATGCGCTGCAAAAATCGATAGCCAGCAAAGCCCGCCGACCGAAGACGGTGAAAGGATGCAAGACTCGCCGGTGTTGATTACTAGAAAAGAAACCAAGGCGGCGATGGAGACGTAGCTACCTTTTCGCCGCCATTGCGAAATCAGGGCCCAAAGCATGGAAAGGAAGAGTGTCGTCCCGACTATGCCGACCTCTTCAAGCAGCATCGTGATGAAGAAGCATTTCTCAATCGAGGTTGACTCCGACGTGAGGCCGAAACCCGCCGCACCATGTTCGGTGTAATCCGAAGGCACCTGAAAACCGTTGCCGAATAACGGGTTGGCCAAGAAACCGTCCCAAGAAGCGGCAATGATTTTGTCGCGACCGCTCAGGTTAAACCCTTCCCCAGATTCACCTGACTTAAAGATGAAGGCCTTCGCCTCATTCATGGCGAATATCGAACAGATACAGACAGCCAGAAAAAGCCAGGCAATGACGATGGTTACGCGCGACTTCACCGTCGGGCTAACCGCATGCTTTCGGAAAAAATAGAGGGCACATGAACTGCTGGCTATCGCCGCCAGCAGCCCGGTACGACTCGAGGAGAGAGCAATTAGGCACAGCGAGGCGATAAAAGCGCCTATGCCAAACCTGGACGCCAGCCCGTTTTTATGGATGTAAGCATAGAGCATGAGCGGCAAGTTGACCGCCAGAATCGCCGCCAATAGCTGCGGGTGATTCATGATGCCGGAGAATTTGCCTTCGGCCTCCCGCCCTGCGTTGGGATCGAGCACGAAGGCGTACCCGATATAAGGGATGAAAAGATAGCAGAAGAGCGAGAGGAACGCGATCGCGCCGATAGCCCCCAGGGCCACGCTGGGGAAACTCGGCGAAGGCCGAGCCGTCAGGAGCAGGCCTCCGATGAATAGCCCACAGAACAGTATTTTGGCTTCGGAAATACCAACGTAAATCGAATACCTGTACGAACTGATCGAAGCGACAAGGATGAATAATCCAAACCAAAAAGTCGCGTGTTTGTATTCGAAATTGGCGGACTGAGCGCGGCAATATACGATGACAATCGATAACAAAATCAGAATCCGAACGATAAGGACGATGTCGGGTATAGACCCCAGACTAAAAAAATAACTGAAACTTAAGGATATCAAGAGGCATAGTATCAGTCCGAAAAAATCCGGGGAGCGACTCAGCATCAACGTGGCGATGACCGTGAGCGGCAGAAAAAAGATAGAATAGTACGAAAATGCCATCGCCGTAATCAATACCGATAACAACACGGCGACAGCCAGGCACCTTCGTCCTAGATGGTAGTCGGAGTGACTTTCCACTACCTGCCTGGATGGATTGCGCATCATATGGCTGGATTACCTGTGGGTCCGTTTCTTTATCCGGATTTTTTTCATTCTTTCCCCGCTGACGCGACTGACGAAATTAACCCGCGTGGGCACTTTATGTCGAGCCAGTTTAGCCCTGCAGATCGTCCTGATTCTCGCGCGCAGGCTCTCGAAGTCCGGATTACCAGCCGCCACGATGTCGACGGCAACGGTTTGGCCTGTAAGTGCGTGGCTTTCTCCGAAAGCCCTGCATTCGGTGACGCCGTCGATATCGAGAATGACAGATTCGACTTCCTGGGGTATAAGTTTTTCACCGCAGACATTGATCGTCTCCCCGACCCGTCCGGAAATCCGCAACGTGCTGTTTGGCCCAGATTCGACCTTGTCACCCGTGCGGAACCAACCATCTGCCATGAAATTCTCGTTAGTGGAATTAAGATAGCCCCCGATTTGCGTCCGACTCTTAAGCCATAACTCATCGTCGACGACTTTCCATTTTAGGTCATGGTCGGAGAAACGGAAAAAAGTCGAGTCTGGTTCAGGGCTCTCCGTGCGAGCTATGCCCGTCTCACTGGTGCCGAAAGTCTGGATAAATCGAACATAGGGGAACGCTTGTCGTAAGCGCCTGAGGAGCGCTTCCGGCATCGGCTCGGTGCCGTAGGTGATTATCTTAAGCGAAGTGAGATCACGGGATTGGAGTTCACCGGAAGCGAGCAACAGGTTCAAGAAAGTCGGCGAAGCCGGAAGCACGCCTACACGATGTTCTGCCATCGCCGTGACGACTGATTGTACAGACCGATTTTCCGGAACGACCAGCACCGCCCCCGATGCCAGTGCCCCGAGCAAAGTATTGATGCCTCCGATATGATCAAAGCCTAGGAGTGCCAGGAGAGGTAAACGGCTTGGATGACGCGTCTCATAAGTAGCCAGCAAGGTGCTGAAATCCTGGACCATTGCCTTGGGCGTCCCGCTGGTGCCGCTGGAGAAAAGCACCAATCCGGCAGAACCCTGCGCACGCAGCTGCTCAAAGAGCGGGTGCGCCGACGGCTCGTCGACGCGCGGCAGGAGCTCCCAGGTGACATCGCCCGTCGCGACAATCCATTGGGCATTGATGAGCGCCAACTTGGCTGGGTGCTCGGCGGTATTACCCGCAAGCGGCGCGACGAAATGGCCCGCTTCGGCCAAGGCAATGAGCCAAGCGGTCGAAGCAGGGCCATGTTCTCCGATGAGCCCAAAAGCTGTCGGGCGATCGAGCTTCAGCTGCGCCAGCGTGCGCCTGGCCTTGCCGACAAGTTCGCCAAGTTGCCCATAACTCACGACGCCCCAAGTTCCAGCCAAGGCTGGCTTGGCGGAATAAGCGGTGATGCGGGTGAGGAGGGACATTGAATTTAAAGGGGGCAAGCTGGCACGTGGGTCCGTGGACAAGGGGCGCGCGCTAGAGGCTTAGTTGACCAGAGGCTCGGAGGCTCAGACTAAAGATGAATTGATCAGTTGACCAGTTGGCCGGAGTAGAACGAGAGGTTCAGAGAGAGGCGGGCGGCAGGGACGTGATCTCTATCGCGTCTTTCTTCGGTCGTGACGGATGCGATGTCATCGCATCCCTACCGGTTGAGCGGGCCGCTCAACTCTTCCCGTTGCATGCTCTGGTCAACTGAGCCTCTGGGCCTCCGAGCCTCTCGTTTTGCATCCGTGGTCAACGGATCAACACTTCACGTCACCGTGCCTAAATACTCCACGCTTCCGGACTCAATATCCGGAGCGGAGATTCGGGAGACGATGAATTCGACGGCTTCGATCATCGTCGTGCCTTGGGGGCGGCCGATAGCATTATTGATTTTAGCTAATGCAGCCTTAGGAACTGCGCGGGTTAGCCGGGTGTCAACCGGGCCGAGCCCGAGAGCGATGACCCTGACACCCTGCGCAGACAGCTCTTTAGCGGCGACCTTCGTGAGCGCTTCGACCGCGGCCTTGCTCGCCACGTAGGCGGCCTCTCCTTCGAGCGAGAGCGGAACGGCAACTGTGGTGAGGTTGATGACGAGACCACCACGCTGGCGGACCATCACCTTGCCGACGGCCTGCAGACAATGGAAGCTCCCGAGGTAGTTAACGCGCATGAGCGTCTCGGCAACTGAGCCCGGCGTAAGTAGCATAGCGTTCAAGGCGGCTGAACCGGCATTGTTCATCAAGACATCGATGCGCCCAGCGGCGGCAACCGCGGCAACCGCCGCACGCACGGCCGACTCATCGGTGACATCGACGGCATGGGCATGGAAACGCTCATGAACCAGCGGCTGGGGTCCGCGGGCAAATCCGTGAACAATCCACCCGTCGGCCAGCAGGCGCTCGGATAAGGCCCGGCCAAGCCCTTGGGAAGTACCGGTGATGAGAGCGATGGGCATTTTTAGTTTAGGGGATAAGCTGGCACGGGGGCACGGGGACAAGGGGAGATGAAGTTGATCGGTTGATCGGTTGGCTAGTTGGCCGGGCGGGAACACTAGCTGGCAGGTTGACAAGTGGACCAGTGGACAAGGGAGCCGGTGGCTTAACTCAAAGGGAAACCGGAGACCGGATAATTGGCTGGGGGCCTATTAGGTAGGGCGGGCTCTCCGAGCCCGTCGAGCGGACGGTTCGGAGAACCGTCTCTATCCACTACAGCCGCGAGAGGCTGGAGCCGGCTGCCGATGGCTGAACGGCTGACTCCCGAAAGGCCGATGCCCTGGTGGCCGTCACCTGTCACCCTAAAGAATAATGCCGCAGCATACTATCCGGTTTCCGGTCTCCCCTTGAGCGATACATCTCTCTGGCCAACCAGCCAACCAATCAACGGGTCAACTACCTGCTGGTCACTTCCACGATATACTCTGCGAGCAGATCAACGCGACGGAAGGGAGAGGTGAGGCGGCTCATGGCCTTCTCGTCGGCCAAGGTAACGGTCTTGCCGGTGGCGATCCGGATATCTTCCTCAAGGTCGGCAATCAGCGTGACAAGGCCGATGCTATCCAGCGCCGCCGTTTCGCCGAAAAGGCGAGTCTGCCCATCGGCCTGCTCCAAGGCAGGCTTGCCGAGTTCACGGCCGAGGGCCGCTAGGCGACGCAGGACGAGCGCCAAAGATTGTTCAGATGAAATCATGCTATGATGGACGCCGCCGCCGACAGGTCGTCGACTTCATGGTGGGCAGCCCCGTTGACCGGTGCGAGTGCGTCCCTATGGATGCCGTCAGATCGACGGACGCAAACTGTGTTCCAGCCCAAGGCACGTGGTGCGATAAAATCCTTGGCGCGATTATCTCCGATATAAACGTAACTTTCCCCCGGGAAAGTCTTCATGATTAACTCATAGGCCCGAGCAGCAGGCTTCCAATACTTTCGGCCAAGCTCTTCCGTGAAAATCACCGGGTTGAACCATTCTCCAACTCCAAGGGCTTCGGCTTTAAGCTTTTGGGTGGGTAAATATCCATCAGAAATAATCGCTAACGGATATCGGGCGTACAGGTCTTTTACCAACCCGAGGGCATCCGGATACCATTCAAGACAATCTGGGCGATGATTCCGATAGGTTGTCAGGAATAGATCAAGGTCTTCGGCCGTCGGAGCCGGTCGATTCATCGACGCGATTGCCGTCTGAAATAGCTTAGTCCTGTGCCCCGAATTAAAAAGACGGTGCAATTCCATGGCGAACCCGGCCATGCCTAGGCGGGCTTCACCCAGTTCACCTACAGCCTGCAGGGCCGAAAGCGCATAAGCAGACTCCGGGTAGAGCGTGTCATCTAAGTCAAAAACGACGACCATTGCTTAAGATTGGCCTGAAGGCGAAAAAATGGCGCAGTCATAACGTAACATGAGTACACCGTCCTGCCAATAATCGCTGGCGGTCGTAGGGAGTCCCGCCGCCTCTTCAAGCAACCATTGCGTGAAAACTGCCCCGGCCTGATGGGAAAGAGGATATCCTCCGCCGAAACGCGCGTTAATCTCGAAAACACAGATCATGCCGTCCGGTCGCACTATTGCCTGAAAGCAAAGCGGGCCTCGTGCTCCGTCCAGAAGTGCTGCTATTTGCTGGGCGACTATCAAAAGCTGGGGCTGGCGGCAGGTTCGCCCTTTGGATACCTCGCCCGCCCGGACTTGGATTCTTTCATGCGGCACGGCGGTGATACATTTACCCGCATGGTCAAAAAACATATTAACGGTAAACTCCTGGCCAGTCCATTTTTCTTGAACCACATACCGGTCCGCAGCCAATTTTCGCAGTTCGTCGGCTCCCGTGGCGAAGACAATACCTGCCGATGAACTTCCATTCAGCGGCTTAGCAATCAAGGGGCCTTTCAGGATGTCGGGGGCCTTTAGATAATCCGCAAGCCGGGCGGACTTGGGGGCGGGAACGCCGGCGGCGATGAGTTGCTGTGCCGTGGCCAGCTTGTCGCCAGCCAAGGCAACTGTTGCCTCATTAGAAATCACAACTGTCGTGCCGATTCCCTCAAAGCGAGCGGAGGCCCGGCTGAGGGGAGCTAATTCCGGATCAATCGTTGGCACGAGTAGCTTCACCTTCTCCCTAATACATAGCTCAATCAGGGCATCCACATAAGCGGCGTCACCGCACGCCGGCACCTTATAAGCCGCGTCAGCAGACTGACACGCTGAACTCATTTCGGGGTCCATATCGGCCGCCAAAATACGGAGCGGCAGATTAAGCTTAGATGCCGATTGACGAAAGCATTGTAGCAATTGATTTCGCCGTCCTGCCGAGGTAATAAGGATGTTCATTCGTTGATGTATTTACGGACTAAATTATTAACGTGCGACCTGCTCCAGCGCTTCGGAAAAACTTTCCGCCAGCCGATTCCGACTAAACCGGTCTTCGGCCAAGCGACGGGCGTTCGCCCCCTGCCGTTCGCACATGCCAGTGTCGCCGGCAAGTTTTTGCAACGCATCGGCAAAAACTGCTGGCTCGTCGGGCGGAACCGCGAGACCGGCTTGATTTTCGATGATCAAATCGGCCAACCAGCCAGGATAGTTATTGATGATCGGAATGCCCGCGGCCGCATAATCAAAGAACTTGTTCGGGGACGTACCGTAATAAAAGGCGGGGACATTTTTTAGCACCATCAAGCCGCAATCGAGAGAGGCGGTGATCGCGCCGAGCTCCGCCTTGGGCACCGGCGGGAAAAAGAGGCAGTTGGTTAGCCCCGCTTCTGCAGCGCGAGCGGCCAGTCGTTCCTTTTCCTTGCCGTCACCGATGAAAACCAACTTCACGCGCTGGTCGCCTCGACGCTTGAGCTCCTGGGCGACGTCGAGCAACGCGTCGAGTCCGTTGGCAACGCCATGGGCCCCGGTGAAGCCGGCGACGAAATCGTCTGGCCCGATACCCGGCAGCGAGATTCGTGTGCGGCGGGACGGATGGAAGAGGTCGAGGTCGCAGCCGTTGGGAATCATCGCAATCGGCAGGCTAGCCGAGGCGCGGGAGCGGATGCCTTCGACGATGCCGGGAGAAAGTCCCACGCACGCGTCGGCCGAGCGGTAACCGAGAAATTCCAACAGCGACATCCCGCCAAGCACGAATGGATTCCGAAGGCCAAGCGCACGCGGCAACTCAGGCCAAAGGTCGCGGACCTCGAAGACAAACGGCTTCCCGCGAAACCACTTGGCAGCGAGGCCGGGAATGACTGCGGTGATCGGCGTTGAAGTCGCGAAGACCAGGTCGTAGTCGAGCCCCAGAGCGAGGCGCACGGAACGGAGGGCGAAACGTAGGAATACCCACCCGCGGCGGAGCAACGAATCCCGATTGGAATAGGGAAGCGGGAGCGAGATGACGTCGATTCCGTCGACCTGTCCGCGATGCCAGTCATGGGCGCCGACATAAGGAAGCTCCAGCCCGCTCTGCTTATGCGCACCGCAGACGACCGTCACCTGATGCCCGCGCGCGATCAACGCCCGCGCGAACTCATAGGAACGCGTGCCCGATGAACCCTGAGGGGTTGCAAAATGCTGATGGAAATAAAGGAGGCGCAACTAATTTAGGGGGCAAGCTGGCACGTGGGCACGTGGACAAGGGGAGAGGCTGGGTTGATCAGTTGATTGGTTGGCCAGCTGGCCAGAGGGGGACACTAGCTGGCAGGTTGACAAGTTGACCAGTGGGCAAGGGAGGCAGCGGGCTTAACTCAAGGGAAACCGGAGGATTGGCCGGGGATTGGTAGGGCGGGCTCTCCGAGCCCGCCGAACGGACGGTTCAGAGAACCGTCCCTACCCGTTGTGTCCCTTGCCAACTTGCCAACCGATCAACGAATCAACTAGCGATGCATCTCTCTGGTCAACCGAGCCTCTGGGCCTCCGGCCCTCTACTTACTGCACCGCCGCCTCCATGACCCGCGCAATGCGGGCGGAAGCAGTACCATCTCCGTAAGGATTGCGAAGCTGGGAGCGACGGGAGTATTCGGCCGGATCAGTAAGCAATCGCGAAGCAGCTGCGACAATGCGGGCCGCATCGGTGCCGACCAGTTCGCTCGTGCCGGCGGCAAGTCCTTCGGGTCGCTCAGTATTATCCCGCATGACGAGCACCGGCTTGCCGAGCGAAGGGGCTTCCTCCTGCACGCCACCGGAGTCCGTGAGCACGAAGGTCGAACGATCCATCAGCCAGACGAAATCCTCATAAGCGGCCGGGGCAGCGAGCGCGATGCGCGGGTGGCCGCCGAGCAGGCGTCGCACGGGCTCCTGTACCCGCGGGTTTAAGTGGACAGGATAAAGAACGCCAAGATCTGGATGTGCATCAACGAGGTGACGGATGCCGATGCAAAGATTTTCGAAGCCTGGGCCAAAGGATTCGCGACGATGTCCGGTAACGAGAATCCAGCGCGACTTCGGCGCGGAGAGATGCGAGGCGATGAAAGCCGGCGGGATGCCAAGGCGGGCACCGAGCGCGGCGGCTTCAAGGCCGCCAATGTGAGCCCGGGTGGCAAGGAGTGCATCGATGACGGTATTGCCCGTGACATGACAATGTACTGCCGGGATGCCTTCGCGGAGAAGGTTGGCCTTGGCCTGTTCCGTGGGGCAGAAATGCCAGCGCGCTAGGGTGGACGTCACCCGCCGGTTCATCTCCTCAGGAAAGGGTGAACTCAGATCGTCGGTCCGCAGTCCAGCCTCAACGTGCGCGACCGGGATTCCCGCATAGAAGGCGGCAAGGGCGGAGCCTAGCACTGTGGTGGTGTCGCCCTGCACAATGATTGCCGAAGGCTTGGCTTCGGCGAGCCATGCGGACATACCCGTGATCACCCGGCTCGTCAACTCCGGCAAAGACTGTCCAGGCGTCATCAGCCCAAGGTCGATATCCGGCTTAAGCCCGAACGATCCTAACGCTTGATTAAGCAGTTCGCGATGCTGCCCGGTCGAAACCAAGAGCGGACGCACCTTGCCCGCACGACGCAACTCAGCGACCACCGGCGCAAGCTTGATGCACTCGGGGCGTGTGCCAACGATAAGAGCGAGGGAAGGCATTTTTATTTTAGGGGGCAGGCTGGCACGTGGGCACGTGGGCAAGGGGGGTAGCGGGGGGAAACCGGAGATCGGGTGATTGGCTTGAGGTAGAGACGCGTCGGTGACGCGTCCGTCTATTCTACTGCGGTCGCGACACCGTCGCGCCCCTACCTCGATCTATTCCTTGTCAACCTGCCAACTGGTCAACGGGTCAACAGGTCAACTAACGTGCTTTTGTGGCTTCGCTGAGATGCCGTGCAAAGGTGCAAAGGTGAATTTAGGGGTAGGGGTTGGGGTAGGGGCTGGAGAACATCCCAAATGCAGGTCTCGGACCTAAGCTTCTGTTCTCTGGGCTTGTTCGCGTAGATGCGAGTGGTGATTTTGCAGGCCGACCCCTGCCCCAGCCCCTACCACAATCTTTGGAAATACATTTGCACCTTTGCACAAGCCGAAGGCGGGTTGCACTTTTGCACCTAGGTCAGCACGCAGTGCTGACCCTACCAGTCCAAAGGGTGCTCTTCTCCATCGGCGAAAAAGCTGCGGGCTTCGAGACGGAGTGAACAGCCGAGCGCGGTGACGAAAGTGATGTCGGAGCCTGTGGCGGTGATGCGCCGGCACCACGACGGTTCCTTAGATCCATAATGGGTCGAGTGCCACCCTTCCCCGCCATCGGGCAGCGCAGTGACAGTTTCCTCCGTCGAAGGCGCGGAACAGGCGATGGTCAACTGCTCGAGCCCTTCGCGCGTGCGACCATGCCAGCGTAGTGTGCAACGTCCGGACTGGCCTACGAGTCCGATAAGGCGATCGACAATGACGAAGCCGTTCGCGAGCCGCAGGACCCGGCGCGTCGCCTTGAAGCCGGGAAACCCGAGGTGCGAAGCCCGCGCGCCATCGAACTGAGGATGCACATCGCAGGTAGTCCAGGGGAGCCAGAGGAAGCGACCGGCGCGCCGCATGGTGTCGGCGTCGCCGACGGTGACGAGATTATGGAAACGAGAACCGGCGAACCCATCCCAGCCACCAGGTGCGTTATACGAATAGGTGCCGGGGTCTTCGGCGACCCACTCCCCATCCCAACGAAGCGAGACGTGTAACTGGTCCGCGTGCGAAGGACGCGTACAGAAACGGGTCGGCGCCCGGAAGAAGAGCGATCCGCGGGAATGTCGGAATCCGAAAATGCCGGCCGTCGGAAAAGTGGCCGCCGCTTGGACCGAAGGTGCGGCACTCGCGGCAACGGGACCGAGCAGCAATAACGCTGTTTCGTCCCAAGGGCCAGAGGAGAGGCGTTCGCCTTTGAACAGCGCGAGGGCCGCACCGATCGCGGGTCGGAAATCTTCGTAGCCACAGCCGCTCAGGGGAAAGAGATGCGCGCCATCATCGGCCCCATAGCGCGGGACGGTGCCATCCTCCTCGAGCAGCGTGGCCAAGAAATCCGTCGCGGCGATGGCCTGGGCACGGACCGCTTCGGGCAAGGTGTCGTGGACGGAGCGCTCGACAAGCTCCGACCAAGTCAGCAGCTGCAGCAAGAGGCGATGGTAGTTCGAAGAGTGCTGGCTGAAGCCGCCATCCGGGCCGATGAGCTCGGCGCACTGCTTGGCGAGCGCGGCCATGCCCGTCTGATACCATTCGGAAGATCCCGCCAAGTCGGGCCAGAACGTCGCGATCGTCTGCAGGCCGATCGCCTCCGAAATGCCGTGGTTGTTCTGCTGGGAGAGCGCGTAATCGAGATGGAAACGGATGCGGCGACCGGTGACATCAGCCAGCCGGGCGACAAGCGTCAGCCGGTCGTCGGTTGTGGCCGGATGATCGCGGAAGGCCTGCGCCGCGAACGTGACCGCGATCAGCCGCAAGGCAGCTTCCTGGCCGCACATCCAATTGGGACCACGGTTGGGCGGATTGCGCGCCATCCAATCCTCGAGCGTCGCCCAAAACAGCTCGACGTGGCGATTATTCCCGTCGCGCAGCCAGGCGCGGACAAGGGAGTAGGCCCAAGCGAAACGGGAAAGCTCCCATACGCCCTTGATGTCATCGGATCCTGCGTCGCGCTGACGTGACCAATGCGCGAAGGGGTCCGTCGAACGTCCGGTGAGGACGCTACGCGTCCAACGGTCCGGGCGGCCCACTTCGACGAGCTGATGGGAGAACACCCGGGCGTAGCCGCGGGCGAACGCATCAGCTTCGGCCACCGGCGAGGCGCCGGATTCAACGGACCAAGCTTCGAGCTGCGGGGCGAGATACGCTCGATCGAGCTTGGCGATCGGCAGACGCGGCGAATCGGCGCGCCAAGCGACGGGATCGAAACCGTCCGCGAAATCTTTCCAAGGCCGGACCGGCGTCCGCCATTCCCAGATTCCGGCCTTACGCTCGCACGCCCAACGTACGCGCCGGGCAAGCCAGGTCGGGCCGAGGTGATGAAGGAGAGGAAGGAGCACTGGACGAGGGCCGGAGGGCTGCAGTTGAGACAGACTAGAGACTCGGAGGCCCTGAGCCGAAGAAGAGTTGATCAGTTGAACGGTTGGCCAGTTGGCCGGAGGTAGCCGCAATAACTCGAAGGGAACCGGAGGCCGGATGATTGGCTGGGGGCAAGGTAGGGCGGGCTCTCCGAGCCCGCCGTTCGGACGGTTCAGAGAACCGTCCCTACCTCGATGCAGCTAGGTCAGCACGCAGTGCTGACCCTACCCATTATAGCCGCGGGAACCCGGAGCCGGCTGCCGAAGGCTGAACGGCTGACACCCGAAGGGCTGATGCCCCGGTGGCCGTCACCTGTCACCCGAAAAAATTATGCCCGAAGCTAACTTTCCGGGCTCCCCTTGAGCGTAACGGATGCGATGTCATCGCATCCCTACCCGTTGCATTCCTTGCCAACGTGTCAACGAGTCAACCTGTCAACTAACGTGCATTCCTCTGGTCAACTGAGCCTCTGGGCCTCCGAGCCTCTGGGCCTCCGAGCCTCTATCGTCCGACCATTCCCCGCGTATCAATGAGTTTCTTCCCGGCGAGCTGGGCCAAAGTAAGTCCGGCGAAAGCACGATGATCGACGAGAAGCACAATCACGGAAGCGCGGGCAAGCGCTTCAGCTAGCGAGACGAGTTCCGCCCTGCCCTGTAGCGCCTTCGGCAAGGTAGTCACGTGCGGCTCGACCGTCAGCACCTTCAGGCCAGCATGGGCGAGATGCGCGGCGATCTCGACGGCGGGAGATTCACGCAGATCATCAACGTTGGCCTTAAAGGCCAGCCCGAGGCAGGCGACGATGGCATCCTTACCGGCGGCAGCGCGGACTTGAGCGACGACGTGGTGGGGCTTCGAGTCATTGACCTCGCGCGCGGTGCGCAGGAGGCGCGCTTCGGAGGGAGCAGCGTCGACGATAAACCAAGGGTCGACCGCGATGCAATGTCCGCCTACGCCGGGACCAGGCTGAAGGATCTTCACGCGCGGATGGCGGTTCGCGAGGCGGATAAGCTCCCAGACATCGATGCCGAGCTTGTCGCAGATGAGGGAAAGCTCATTGGCGAAGGCGATGTTGACGTCGCGATAGGCGTTTTCGGTCAACTTCGCCAACTCAGCCGTACGTGCATCGGTGAGGAAGATTTGGGCTGAACAGAAAGTGGCGTAGAGGTCGCGGGCTTTTTCCGAAGCTGCCGGAGTGAGCCCACCGCAGATGCGATCATTAGAGACAAGTTCCTTCAGCATCTGGCCAGGTAGGATGCGCTCGGGGCAGTGTGCGTAGAGCAGGCCGTCGGCCTCGCGGCCGAGCTTCGTCATTTCCGATTCCAACCAGTCTTTTACCTTTTCCGTCGTGCCGACCGGCGAGGTTGACTCGAGGATAATAAGATTGCCGGCGGAGACGACAGGAGCGAGCGAACGCGTGGCAGCTTCGACGAACGAAAGATCCGGGATGCGAGCTCCGTCTGGGGCGACGATGAAAGGGGTCGGGACGGCGAGGATGAAGACATCGGCCGGCGCGGGCTTGGTAGACGCCTTGAGATTGCCCGACTGCACCGCTGCACGCACCAGCACGTCGAGGTCAGGCTCTTGGATATGGATCCGGCCGCCGTTGATTGTGTCAACGACGGTCGTGGAGACATCGACGCCGATGACGCGCCTTCCCTTCGTCGCGAAGATGGAAGCGGTCGGGAGGCCGATGTAGCCGAGGCCAAGGACGCAGAGGGAGGACATTTTATTTAGGGGGCACGTTGGCACGCGGGCACGTGGACAAGGGGGTTGCGAAGTTGATTAGTTGATTGGTTGGCTAGTTGGCCGGAGGAAAAGACAGACTAGAGACAGTGCAAAGGTGCAAATCGGAGCGGAGCTCCTGTGCAAAAGTGTGACTCACGCGGTGCGTGAGAGGGACAGGGGTAGGGGTAGGAAATACTTTCGGGTCTCGGGTCTCGGGTCTCGGCAATCGGGAGCCGGGTTCAGGTGTTCAGGTTCGGGTACAGGTTCGGGATCTGAATTTTGCCCCGCACCCGCACCTGTACCTGATAACCCGTACCTGAGACCTGAGAGCCGAGACCTGGGACCCGAGAATGCTTCCCGTAATCTAAATGAAATTGGCCGAAGGTAACTTTCCGGTTTCCGGTCTCCCCTTGAGCGTAACGGATGCGATGTCATCGCATCCCTACCCGTTGCATTCCTTGTCAACTGGTCAACGGATCAACTAGCGGTGCCTCTGTGGCTTTGTTAAGAGGCAGTAATTAACTCAAAGGGAAACCGGAGACCGGATAATTGGCTGGGGTGTCTTGAGGTAGGGCGGGCTCTCCGAGCCCGCCGTTCGGACGGTTCGGAGAACCGTCCCTACCTCGATGCAGCTAGTTCAGCACGCAGTGCTGACCCTACCCATTACAACCGCGGGAGCCTGGAGCCGGCTGCCGAAGGCCGAACGGCTGACACCCGAGAGGCCGATGCCCCGGTGGCCGTCACCTGTCACCCTAAAGAATAATGTCCGAAGCTAACTTTCCGGTTTCCCCTTGAGCGTAACGGATGCGATGTCATCGCATTCCTACCCGTTGCATCCCTTGTCAACTGGTCAACGGGTCAACTCTTCGCGGGCCTTTAGGCCCGCACCATCCCCTGCATCCGAATACTCCACCGCGACACTTCTTCGATCTCATCAAGGGAGACAGGGGCGGGGCCAGCAGTGCGGGCAGCAGAAAGGAAAGCAGCGAGGGCGGCGGCGTGGCCTTTGCCGCGGGCAGGACCACCGAGCCAAGCCGGCCAAGCCGAAGCGCCGGGCAAGTTGACCGAGCGAAGCGATTTCCAGTTATCGATCTCGGCGGACCAGCCTTCGCCTGCGACTGTAATGCGCTCCTTGGGCAGATACGCCGGAAGGTCGGTGCGATAATGAAGCATCGCGATATCGCCGTTAGCGAAGCCAAGCTCAAAGGAACCACCATCCTGACCGTCAAGGTCGCGCGCTTTCGCGACGGCAGAAACGATCGGGGAGCCGGAAAGATAGCGGAGAAGGTCGATGAAATGACAGGCTTCGCCGACGATGCGTCCCCCGCCCTGCAGCGAATCGAGCGCCCAATGGTCGGAGGGCAAACGGCCCGCATTGATATCGACGGTGAAACGGCGCGGGCCGGACTTCGCGACCAAAGCAGCCCGTAGACGAACGGCTAGCGGCGCAAATCGACGATTAAAGCCGACGGCGAGGAGAGGCGAAGTCGAGCGCGCGACCGCCATCGTGGCAGCGAGGTCGGCCTCCGTGAGCGCAAGCGGCTTTTCGACCCAGGTATGTTTGCCAGCGCGAAGCGCGGCGCGGGCAAGTTCGCCGTGCTGGTCGTGACGCGTCGCGACGAACACCGAGGTGACTCCCGGGTGGTCGAGTAGCACGGCGGGGTCGGTGGTCGCAGTTGCGACAGTTCCGCAGAGGAGCTTGGCGGAAAGCCCGTTGGCCGAGGCAAAGATTGAGGGGGCGGCGCCGAGGGAATGGAGCGCCGGGACGAGGAAGCGGCTGCCAAAGTTGCCACAGCCTATCATCCCAATTCCGCCAGCGGTCCGGCCATCTTGGCCTTTGCCAAGAAGCGTGCGGAGAAGCGCCTCGTTGGGAACAGAGTATTCGATGAGGTGTCCGTAAGAACCAGGACGGCGGAGGTCGTCGTAAATCGCTGTGGCCTCGGCCAAGGAATGGCTCGACGTCAACAGCGACGCCACGTCCAGCGCGCCTGACTCCATCAACGCAAGGACTTCGTTGAAATTGGCGCGCGCTGATGATGGATCGGACGGGTCGGCGGAGCCGTAGGAACGTGAGACCTGGAAGGAAACTTCGTTTTGATAGAAATCGGCTCGATTCAGCCGAAGCCCTATCACGCCCACGAGCACCACGCGCCCACGATGTCGACAGAGGCGTGCAGCCAAATTGACCGGCTCATTGGAAGCAGTGCTGGCCGTGATGAGCACGCCCGCTACTCCCGCGGGGAGTGGCGGAGAGGACGGAGACCAAATCGTTGCGCCGGCCTTTTCCGCGTCCGTGCATTTAGCAAAGTCCGGATCGACGCCGACGACCTTAACGCCACGGGCGCGCAACAGTCGGACGGCCAGCTGGCCGATAAGTCCGAGGCCCATGACGACCACCGTTTCGCCAGCGCGCGCCTCAATGGGACGGAGTCCCTGAAGGGCGATGGCTGCAAGCGGCGCGAAGGTCGCGTGCTCATCGGAGACGCCAGCCGGGATGCGGGCGGCAAAGGCCGGATCGGCCGCGACTACTTCAGCGTGCGGAGAATTGGAGACGACACGGTCGCCGGCGGCGAAACCGGAGACCGAACCAGGATCGAGCACCGTACCCACATGACAATAGCCCAACGGAATTGGCTGCGCGAGCTTGCTGCGCACCGAGGCGACCGTAGCAAACAGGCCATCCGAACGCACCTTACCCAACACGGCGCGTAATTTTTCCGGTTGCTGGCGAGCTTTGCTGAGCCAGCTCGCACGACCGAATTCGACCAACATCCGTTCCGTGCCGAGCGAGACCAGCGAACGCGTGGCGCGCACCAGTAACCGGCCACGGCGCGGACCCGGGGCGGGCACCTCGATGAGCTCGGTTCGGCCTGAGCCGAGATGTTGGACGACTTGGCGCAAGGTCTGAAAGCTTAACGATCCATCTCCGCCGATGATTGTTCGGTCAGGCAGATCATTGCGGCGGCGATGAATACGGCCGTGAACATCAGCGGCGTGAACCAGAAGAGAAGGTCGATGGTCGCATGCGCCGCGAGAATCAGCAGCACGAGCGCTAGCGGCACCGTCTCGGGGTGTCCTTCATGAAAGGCCCGGATAAGGCGACGACTCAGCCACATGAGCAGGGCTAAGACCGGGAGCATTCCGATGACACCCCAGGTCGCCAGCATCTCGAGCCAATCGTTGTGGGCATAGGAGGCGCGGAAGAAAAGGTGGCCGTCCCGTAGATACTCTTTCTGTTGAGCCTGATAGGGCGGCGAAATCCAGCGGTAAGATCCAGCCCCATACCCAATCCACGCGCGCCCATCCCAGCCCGCATCGGAAATCATCGTCAAGGTTGCCCGTCGCAGCGGCGCGCGATCGTCGGTCCCAGCCCGCTGATAGGAATCGGCCTTACCCTTGAATCGTTCGAATAAAGGTTGGAGATCCGTGGCAGCTAGGATGGCCACGGCGACGAAGACCATGGCTCCAGCGGTCGTCAGCAAAATCTTCTTTCGATTTCCGCGCGAATCCGGGAAGCCGAAGAAATAGGCGAGGGGCATCGACAACAGGACCAAGGCCAGCACCGCAGCCGCACCGCCCGTGCTGCCAGTCAAGGCCGCCAGCAGGGCGAGCACGAACGCCACGAACGCACTTGCAAGGTAGGGGCCGCCTTTCATCGAGGTGCCTCTTGCTCGGCGAATATGCCAAAAGGTGAGAGCGAGCGCGAGCGACGCCTGCAGGTAAAGGTAGACCGAAGCGTGATTGCGATTGATGAATGGACCGAAGCAGGTGGTGTCGGGAGGAATCGGGAGGCCGAGGATGCTCGTGAACGCACGCTGGTTCAGAAGTCCAAAGATGCCCAACGCGACCGCGGCGAGGATCGAGATCCAAGCCAAGATAACATAGGATCGGCGATGCCTAAGCCCTGTGCGCAGGGCGCAGAACAACATCCACGGCGCGGCGATGATCATCATCAGCCGCCAGGCGTTCATCGGGGGCTGTGACGTTTCAGCCGAGGAGAAAGGGGCCTTCAGGCCAGAGGGCAGCCAATGCAGATAGGGCAGCGGACGAACATCGAACTTGCCGACGTCGATGCCTGGCATGCCCTGCTTGGCCCAGAATACTTCGCGATCTACGACCACGCCCCAGGCATTGAGATCCTGGATAACGAAATAGGCGAATAAGGCGATCCCAGCCCAGAAGGGCACCGAACATAGTAGCTCGCGTCGTGCTTCGGCGGCAGGACGGGAATTCAGGTCTCGTGAAAGAAGGAAGTAGGCGATCGATGACCCCACGAGGGCGCAAAACGGGAAGCAGACGTAGTCCAGCCAGCGATAGCTCAGGAGCTCGTACCCCTCGAAGCCGGCGGCAAATAAGGCGACCAGCAAGCCGACGAACCATAAGCCCATCGCCTTGCGCTGTGTCCTAGCCTCAGCGACGACCGCGAGGAGAGCGGCGGCGGCGAAACCAAGCGCAGCACAGACCGTCCAGAGCACGACGCCTGCCCAGCCCCATGGCGCGACGACGAGGATGATGCCGGCCAAGATCATCACGGTTAGCTCACGGGAAGTATGAGAATGATGAGGAAGCGAAGACATAGAAGATAATGAACGAGAGGCTAAATCGACCAGAGGCTCAGAGGGAGGCAGGGCAAAGGTGCAAATCGGAGCAGAGCTCCTGTGCAAAAGTGTGACTCACGCGGTGCGTGAGAGGGGCAGGGACAGGGGTTGGGGTAGGAAATATTTTCAGGTCTTGGGTCTCGGCCGACGGGAGCCAGGTTCAGGCGTTCAGGTTCGGGTTCAGATTCGGGATTTGAATTTTACCCCGCACCCGCACCTGTACCTGATAACCCGTACCAGAGACCTGAGGGCCGAGACCAGTGACCCGAAAATGTCTCCCACTTTTGCACCTTTGCACAGGCCGCAGGCCGATGTTCACTTTTGCACTTAGGACAGCACGTGGTGCTGTCCCTGCCTGTAGCATTTTTTGGCCCTTAGAGCCTCTGGCCCTCCGGTCCTCCAATCACACAATCCCCGCCTGATAAATGTCGTGGATGCGGATGAGGCCGAGGCAGCGATGCGTCGCGGCGTCGGTGACCGGAAGGACGGAAATCTGCGAGGGGCGGTCTTCCATAATGCGCGCCGCTTCGCCTAGGGACATCGGAGCGTGGGCGCGGACGGGATTGACCGTCATGATATCGGCAGCCCTGGCGGTGTTGATGTCGACACCTCGGCCAAGCGCGCGACGCAGGTCACCATCGGTGATGAGCCCGGCAAGCGTGCCATCCGGAGCGAGCACGCAGGCAGCGCCGTGCGGGTGGCGGGTCATCGCGATGACCGTATCCCGAAGGGGGTCGCCTGGCTTCGCGCAGGCGCAGCGGTCGAGCGGCTGCAGTGCTTCGCCGACCGTCAGTGTGAGATTGCGGCCGAGCTGACCGGCGGGATGGAAACGGGCGAAATCAGACGGGCTAAAGCCACGCTTCGTCATCAAGCCGGCCGCGAGGGCGTCGCCGAGCGCAAGCGTCAGGAGCGCGCTGGTCGTCGGAACAAGGCCGAGCGGATCGGCTTCAGGGCGGGCGCCGATGTCGAGGACCACGTCGGACTGCGTCGCCAGCGGCGACTGGGTGTTGCCCACGATCGCGAGGATCGGGGACTTGAAGGAGCGGAGGACCGGGATGAGGCGAACGAGCTCGGCCGTCGTGCCGGAGCGCGAGATGAGGATGACTGGGTCGCCGGGCTGAAGGATGCCAAGATCCCCGTGCACGGCGTCAGCGGCGTGGAGGAAGATGGCCGGCGTTCCTGTGCTGCAGAGCGTCGCGGCGATCTTCTGGCCGATGAGGCCGGATTTGCCAACGCCGCAGAGGACGACCTTGCCTTGATGGGCGGCAATCAGGTCGACAGCCTTCGTAAAGGAACCATCAAGGCGCGTGGCGAGCTCAGCGAGCGCAGAGGCTTCGGCCTGCAGGAGAGCACGGGCGGAGTCGAGAGGAGTGGGCATGGTGGGAAAGTGAAGGGTTGATCAGTTGAATGGTTGGCCAGTGGGCCGGAGGGAGAGACAGGCTAGAGGCAGTGCAAAGGTGTAAATCGGAGCGGAGCTCCTGTGCAAAAGTGCAAAGGTGAGATGAGGGGTAGGGACAGGGGTTGGGGTAGGAGAAACCTTTCAGGTCTCGGGTCTCGGCAATCGGGAGCCGGGTTCAGGTGTTCAGGTTCGGGTACAGGTTCGGGATCTGAATTTTGCCCCGCACCCGCACCTGCACCTGATAACCCGCGCCCGAGACCTGATGGCCGAGATTGCCTCTTTACGCCAAGAGGCGGCGCGCGGCTTCGAGATCCTCAGGGGTATCGATGGCGACGGGATGATAATCGGTGACGACCGTCTGGAACGTGAGACCGTGAGCAAGGAAGCGGAGCTGCTCGAGCGATTCGACGGCTTCGAGCTCGGTCGGCTTCAATTGGGCATAACCGGCGAGGGTCGTGCGGTCGTAGCCGTAGACGCCAATGTGTACCCAGTAGTCCCGGCGCTTCACCCATTCAGACGGATCCACGCCGCGAAGGTGCGGAATCGGGCTACGTGAAAAATAGATTGCCTCTCCGTTCTCGGCGCGGACGACCTTGACCACGCTCGTCGCGAGTAGGCGTTCGGCCGTATGAATTTTTGAGACCGCTGTGACCAGGGGGCACTTCGTTTCTTTCCAGCGCGTGATGAGCCCGTCAAGAAGGTCAGGCTGGATGAAAGGCTCATCGCCCTGAACATTAAGGAAGAACTCACCCGGAAGGTGGTCGATGACACTGGCCATGCGCGCCGTGCCGGAGGGACAGGCCGGATCAGTCATCAGTACCTCCGCGCCGAAGCCGCGGGCGACCGTCGCGACTTCGTCGGAATCCGTGAGTAGCACGACTCGTCCTGCTTGGCGGACCTGCTTGGCGCGCTCCCAGACATGCTGAACGACCGGCTTGCCTCCGAGGTCGAGCAAGACCTTGCGCGGCAGGCGCGTAGAAGCGATGCGGGCGGGGATGCAGAGGGTGACGGAGGACATTTTAGTTTAGGGGGGCAAGCTGGCACGTGGGCACGTGGACAAGGGGGGAGTCAGAGTTGATTAGTTGATTGGTTGGCCAGTTGGCCAGAGAGACTCATCACTCAAAGGGAAACCGGAGACCGGATGATTGGCTGGGGTGAGGTAGGGATGCGATTGCCATCGCATCCGTTCGAAATCGAAACTGCCAAGTCGTCGGGTCTTAGCTATGTTAGTCAGACTCCACCATTGCATGACGAACGGACGTGATGGCAATCACGACCCTACCCATTGCATTTCTTGTCAACAGGCCAACTGGTCAACCGATCAACTATGTCTCTCTTACTTCCGCGCTTCGGCGGAGTGTGCGAGATACCAGGCGTAGGCGCTGCGAATACCTTCGGCTAGCGTGATGCGGTGCTTCCAGCCGAGCGCGCGGATGCGAGAGACGTCCATCAGCTTGCGCGGCGTGCCGTCGGGCATCGACGGATCAAATTCGAGGCGGCCCGTGAAGCCGACTTCCCGGGCAATGAGTTCGGCCAGCTGGCGGATGGAGAGTTCTTCGCCAGAACCTACGTTGATGTGCCCTGCCTGCGAGTAACGTTCGAGCAGGAGCAGGCAGGCTTCGGCGAGGTCATCGGCGTGCAGGAATTCACGAAGCGGCGTGCCCGTGCCCCAAAGCCGGAGCGAAGTGTCACCGCGCAACTTGGCCTCGTGCATCTTACGGATCATCGCCGGCAGGACGTGCGAATTTTCGAGAGAGAAGTTGTCGCCAGTGCCGTAGAGGTTGCAGGGCATTGCGCTGATGAAGTCGCTGCCATACTGGGCCCGAGCGTGGTCGCAAAGCTTGATGCCCGCGATCTTCGCGATCGCGTAGGCCTCGTTGGTAACCTCGAGTGGGCCCGTGAGGAGCGAATCCTCGCGGATTGGCTGTGGGGCGAGCTTCGGGTAGATACAGCTCGAGCCGAGGAAGAGCAGCTTACGCACGCCGGCGCGACGAGAACCGTCGATGACATTGGCCGCCATCGCGAGATTATCGTAGAGGAAATCGTAAGGCTCGGTCGAGTTAGCCTTGATGCCGCCGACGCGGGCGGCGGCCATGACGACGTAAGCCGGCTTCTCGGCGGCAAGGAAGGCGCGGGTCGCCGAGCCGTCGCGCAGATCAAGTTCGGCGGAAGTGCGCGTGACGACGTGGCGGTGGCCGGCGGCGCCGAGCGCGCGGACGATGGCGGAGCCGACCATCCCGCGATGACCTGCAACGTAGATTTTTGCGGCGCGATCCATCAGCGGTTTTCGTGGGCAACCTTCTTCAGGTCGTGGTCGACCATTTTTTGCACGAGTTGCTCAAAGGAAGTCTGCTGCGGATTCCAGCCCAGTTCGCGCATCGCTTTGGCCGGGTTGCCGAGAAGCTGCTCGACCTCGGTCGGACGGAAGTAGCGCGGATCGACGGCGACGAGCGTCTTGCCCGTCTTGCGGTCGACACCCTTCTCGTCCGCGCCCATGCCCTGCCAGTCGAGTTCGATGCCGGCGCGGCGGAAGGCGTGCGTGCAGAATTCACGGACCGTATACATTTTGCCGGTAGCGATGACGAAGTCGTCCGGCTGCTTATGCTGCAGGATTAGCCACATGCACTGGACGAAATCAGGGGCGTAGCCCCAGTCGCGCTGTGCGGAGAGATTGCCGAGGAAGAGGCAGTCCTGGCGGCCATGGATGATGTTGGCGACCGCGAGGGAGATCTTGCGGGTGACAAACGTCTCCCCGCGGCGTTCGGACTCGTGATTGAAGAGAATCCCGTTGGAGGCGAACATGCCGTAGGCCTCGCGATAGTTGCGCGTGATCCAGTAGGCGTAAATCTTCGCGACGCCGTAAGGGCTGCGCGGATAGAAAGGTGTCGTCTCCGACTGCGGCACCTCGACGACTTTACCGTAGAGCTCAGAGGTCGAAGCCTGGTAGATGCGAACCTTCTTCTCCATCTTTAGGATACGGATGGCCTCGAGGAGTCGGAGCGTGCCGAGGCCGTCGGTGTCGGCCGTATATTCCGGGATATCGAAGGAGACCTTTACGTGGGACATCGCGCCGAGGTTATAGATCTCGTCTGGCTGGATGTCGCCGATGAGGCGAATCAAGCCGGTCGCATCGCCGAGGTCACCGTAATGGAGCTGGATCTTCTTCGTATGGATATCGCGGACCAGGTCCTCCATGTAGAGGTGCTCGATTCGGGATGTGTTGAACGAAGAGGAGCGGCGGATGACGCCATGGACTTCGTAGCCCTTGCCGAGGAGGAATTCGGCGAGATAGGAGCCGTCTTGGCCCGTGATGCCGGTGATGAGCGCGCGCTTTTTCATGTGCTGAGATCGATTAGGGTGAGGAAAGTTTAAACGGAAGGCTTTTGCGCGCCTGCAATGATGCGCGAACTGCTATCGATCTTGACGCCAAGGCCGTCGATGAGTTTCGCGCCGCGCTTGTTCAAGACGGCCATCTCTGGGATGTTCGCGGCGTTGCGATCCCCACCCTTGCAGAAGACAGCTTCATGGCCATGCGCTTGGGCTTCACCAATTAACCAGTCGAGCGTGGCGCAAACCGACCCGTCGGTGTCGATTGAAAGCACGGCGCGGTCAACGACGCGGAGGGCGGAGGTCACTGCCAGACGCGTGTCCTGGTCGATGAAAGCCTTGCCCTTCTTTAGGGCAGCTTGGGCGTCGGTATTGACGATGACCCAGAGCACGTCGCCTTGGGCGCGCGAGAGTTCAAGCAGCTCGAGGTGACCGCGATGCATCGGGTCGAAATAGCCGGAGGTGATGGCGATGAGCATGAGACGAAAGGTTTAAGCGGTTAGCGGTTAGCGGATGGGAAGATGCAGGGTGTTTTCTTTCGGGTGACTGGTGACGGCCGCCGGGGCATCGGCTTTTCGGGCGCCAGCTGTTTGGCCTTCGGCTGCCGGCTCTGGATTCCTGCGGCTGATGGCCGAGAAACCGATTCCTGAGTCGCCGACAGCCGTGGCTGTCACCCGTCACCTGAAAATGTCCAACCGCCAACCGCTATCCGCTTATACCTATTTTGACTACTCGGGCAGGCTACCGCACGTGGAGGCGATTTTCGCGTGCACGTATGATTGGAAAGACTGTCACCGGCTGAGCCGGCGGAAAGGGTCAGACTCCCGGAGGTGGGAGAAGCAAAGGCGCGAGCTCGAGGGCTCGGCTGTTCCAGCGATTGAGACGGGTCAGACGCTCAATCACTTCGGGCTGGGCACCTCGTTGCTGGGCATCGGCAAGGACATGTTGAAGTCCGGGCTGGGCCTGCTCGAGGGCCGGAAGGACCTGGCTACGGAGGAGCGCGACGAGGGAAGCCGCCAACGAAGGGGTGGGCTGCCAGCGTTCACGCCGGGCACCCTTCTCCTTGACGGAGAGGATCATCTCGTGGTCGCGAAGAAACTTAAGTCCTTGACTGACAGAGCCTTTACTCATCCCGAGCCGCCCTTGGATATGGTCGAAATCGAGGGGGCCGGAGGATATGTAGAGCAAGGCGTAGATTTCGGCGACCGAGCGCGGGACACCCAGAATGCCGGCCATCCGCACGAAGAAATCAGCGAGCTCGATTTCGTGGGGCTGAAGGGGCTCAAAAGACGGGCGGCTTTTACGGCGTCCGGCTGACTTTTCAGAAGGGGGCTTCATTAGGTTCAGGGCCTAGGATCGGGGGCTTCCTGATGTTTCAATAAATTTTGAACCTAGGCAAGGGGCAATGTGAGTAACCTGGGAATAAGGGTCCGCCCTCCCCTTGCGGAGTGGTCGGATCTTAAAAAGCTTCCACCTGGCGCCCCCTTGGGGATTCGAACCCCAGTTACCTCAGTGAAAACGAGGTGTCCTGGACCGGGCTAGACGAAGGGGGCGGTCGGTGGAAGTGAGGAACGTAGGAACGAAGTCCTACTGGTCAAGTTTTTAGAAAAACACCCTCCCGGCCCCCAGCCAAAGGCATTCAGCGACCAAAAAGGCTGCGGTCTTCATAGGGGTCCTTGGCCTTGCCGTCGGACTTCGGGCCATGTTCCTGCTGCTGCTTCACGCCAAACCAGGCGGCCCAAGCCGCCGACAGCACGAATACGACCAGAAAGATCCGGATCGCCAGTTTGCGCCTAGGCGAGGGCTCAGGGATATCGCTCATTTCTAATATAATGAAACGTTTAATGGGGCTTGGCAACCCCGCGGACTTTTTTACATAAGTGAATACCCCTAGTCTTACCCCCCCTCCCTGATTCTGCATGAGCCCCAAGCAGAAGCCTCTGGTAGTTATCATTGAAGACGATCGTAGCCTCGCCGCCACGATCGCCGATCAACTCCTGACCGCCGGCCTCTCCACCCAAGTCTTCCACAAAGGCGCCACCGCCCTGAAGTTCGTGGGAGAGTCATACGTGCATCTCGTGCTCCTCGACCCAAACCTGCCGGACCTCGACGGCCTCGCGGTCCTCGACAAGATTCGCCGCCTGAGTCATTCGCCCGCGGTCATCTTCCTTTCCGCGCAACGCGAAGGCCATCACGTAGCTCAGGCGCTCGAAGCCGGCGCCGACGATTTCATCGGCAAACCGCCCCATCCGGACGAACTTGTCGCACGCATCCGCGCCGTGCTACGTCGCAGCGAGACCGCCGGCGACAGCCGCCTCACCGTCAACGCGTCGATCGGCACGGATGTCTTCCTCTTCAACGGCGCCGAGGTGCATCCCGAGCGGCTCGAGATTATTTTCGGCGGGAACAAGAAGCGGAAGCTCGGCCGAAAGGAACTCGGAATCCTCTACCATCTGCATGCTAATCCCGGCGTCATCATCAGCCGCCACAGCCTAATTCATGCCGTCTGGGGCGTGCATGCCGACGTCCGCAGCCGTTCCCTTGATCAATACATCGCCAAAATCCGCGACGCCTACGCCGACCATGGCCGGGCCCTCGAATGCCTGCGCACCATCCACGGCATCGGCTACTGGTACGAGCCCGCGACCGCCAACGGCGGCGCCCAGTCCGGGAAAAAGCCCCGTCGGGCTTGATTAACCCCGGAAGGGCGGCATTGGTACGGACATGAACATCCGTTGTTACCTCAAACCCAGCTGTGGCTGGAGCAACGGCGTCCGCGCCATCATGGCGAAGTACGCCCTCAACTACCAGGACGTGGATATCATTAATAGCCCGACGAACTATGCTGAGATGGTCGAGAAGAGCGGGCAGCGCCTCTCCCCGTGCGTCGAAATCGACGGCGTGATGCTGCCCGACATCTCCGGCGCCGAGGTCGAACAATACCTCCTCGCGAATAAACTCGTCGCCCCGAATGACAAGGCTCCAGCCGTGCCGATTGACGCGCCTTGCACCGACGCCGAGCACGAGAAGATGCGGGTGAAGACGATTCGGTTTTTCTGAGCGCGTCAGCGCCTGGGTATCGGCGGCTAGCGGTTAGCGGTTGGCGGATAGATCCGCATCAGAGGGAAACCGGAGACCGGAGAAGCATGCTGGCGTCATAAGGTAGGGCGGGCTCTCCGAGCCCGCCGAACGGACGGTTCGGAGAACCGTCCCTACCCGATACAGCTATGTCGTGACGCGGTCCCGACCCTACCCATTGCAGCCGCGGGAGCATGGTGCCGGCTGCCGAAGGCCGAACGGCTGATCCCCGAAAGGCCGATGCCCCGGTGGCCGTCACCTGACACCCGAAAAAGAACCCCAGCCTATCATCCGGTCTCCGGTTTCCCTTTGAGTTAGCTCCAACCGCCATCCGCTATCCGCCAAAACCTATTATTCACTCTTCCCGGCCGCGAAATCAGCGAGCGAATCGGAAACCCACTGGCGCTGTTCGACGCTGAGCTCGGGGAAGATTGGGATGCTGAGCACTTCGGCGGAAAGCTGTTCAGAGACGGGCACACTATCGAAGCCACGATATTTGCTATTCGCGAAGCACTGCTGGCGATGGAGCGGGATCGGATAGTAAATCTCACAGCCGATCTTGCGCGCGGTGAGGAAGGCCTTGAGCGCGTCGCGACGACCGCCTGTCACGCGGAGCGTGAATTGGTTCCAGATGCCCTGGCCGGAGAAGTCGACCGGCAACAGGATCTTCGCGGCCTTGTCGGCGCCCGGGCGGTTCTCGGCGATGCCAGCGCTACCCTTGAGGGAGGCGTGGTAAAAGTTAGCGTTGCCGGCGCGGGAACAGTTGTAGCCAGGAAGGTGCGGCAGCTTGATGTGCAGCAGCGCAGCCTGGAGCGGATCCATGCGGAAGTTCGCACCGACCTCGCGGTGGAAATACTTCGGTTGCATGCCGTGCACGCGGAGGATACGCGCGCGCTCGGCGAGCACGTCGTCCTGCGTAGTGACCAGGCCGGAGTCGCCCATGCCCCCAAGGTTCTTGGACGGGAAAAAGCTCGTGGCGCCGAAATCGCCGGACGACATCGTGGCACGACCTTTCCAGCGGGCGCCCATCGACTGTGCGGCATCCTCGATCACGCGGAGCTTATGCGCATCCGCGAACGCCTTGAGGGCGTCGAGGTCGAGAGACTGGCCAAAGAGGTGCACCGGCATGATGGCGCGGGTACGCGGGCCGATCTTCCGGGCGGCGTCGGCGAGATCGATATTGAAATGGTGCGGGTCGACGTCGACCCAGACTGGGACGGCGCCGAGGCGAGCGACGGAACCCGCGGTGGCGAAGAAGGTAAAGGAAGGAAGAAGGACTTCGTCACCCTCACCGATATCGAGCGCCATGAGCGCGAGCAGGAGCGCGTCGGTGCCGGAGGAAACGCCGAGGGCATGCTTCACGCCGAGGAACGCGGCGCAGTCCTTCTCGAAGGCCTCGAGGCGCGGGCCCATGATGAACATGTTCGAACGGAGGACATCGCGGAAGGCGGTCTCGAACTGGGCCTCGAGGGCGCGGTTCTGAGGGCCGAGATCAAGGAGCGGGACGTTCGTCATGGCGCAAAGGGGTTTTCCCACCGTCCGCCCGCACGGGCAACATCATTCAGCCGAGCGACGGGAGCGTAGGAGCAGGAAAAGACCGAGCGCAGCAAGCGGGAGCGTCCAGAACTGGCCGGCCGTGAGCCCGAGCACATGGCCGTCCTCCGCGGAACGGAAACATTCGCAGACGATACGGGCGGCCGAGTACAAGAGGAGGAATTCACCGGCGATGCGACCAGGCGGCAGGCGGCGGGGGTAACGGATGAGTACCCAGATCAACGGGAGCAGGCCCTCGCCGAAAGCTTCATAGAGCTGCGACGGATGGCGAGGCATCGCGCCGTCATGCGGGAAGATCACCGCCCACGCCACGCTCGAGGGATTGCCGACCAGTTCACCATTCACAAAGTTGGCGAGTCGTCCGAAGAAAATGCCCGCGGGCGCCAGCGCGCAGAGCAGATCGCCGACGGCGAAGAAATCGGCCTTCGCTCGACGCGCGAACCAGACGCCGGCGAGGAGCACGCCCAGGAAGCCGCCATGGCTGGCCATCCCGCCCTGCCAGACGCGAAAGACCATCATCGGGTCAGCCGCAAACTCATCCCGAGCGTAAAGGAAGACGTGGCCAAGTCGGCCGCCGGCGATGACGCCGACCATTACGGCGGTGATCAGGGCGGATTCATCAAGCGCATCGCGCAAAGGCGTAAGCCCCGCGCGACGCCAATGGCTCAGCAGATAAGCCGCGACCATAAAACCTGCCGCGTAGGCGAGCCCGTACCAATGAACGCCGCGCAAGCCCCAGCTTTCCGGGAAATGAATCGCGACCGGGTCGAGGTCGTGGGTCCAGTGGGCGAGCGTGGCGGCGATCATGTTCCGGCCTTGGGCGGATTCTCGGAGCTGGGGCGACGGCCGACGCGGTGTCCGCGCTGGCGAGCCAGTTCACGCATGTCGGGGTGCGGATCATCCTTCTCGTAGATCTCGATACCCAGAAGCGATTCAAAGACGTCCTCAAGCGTGATTACGCCAGCGAAGGCGCCGAATTCGTCGACCACCACCGCGAGGTGCTGGTGCGCGCGGACGAGATCATGTAGCGCGTCGGAAAGCGTCGCGTTCTCGGGCACGATGTGCGGCTTGCCCATGAGCTCGCGGATGCGGACCTCGCGGCGGTTCTCGCCAGCGGCCTTCAGGATATCACGACGACGCACCACGCCCACGATGCGGTCGGGGTTATTCTCCCAGACCGGCATGCGGCCGTGAGGTACGCTGGGGTAGAGACGGAGCACGTCGGCCACCGTGAGGTCGGCTTCGATCGCCGTGACGACCGGGCGAGGCGTGAGTACCTGCGAGACCGGGATGTCGTCGAGGCGGACGGCGTTGGCGACGAGGTTGCTCTCGGCCTGAGTGATTTTGCCTTCGCGGGCAGCGGCTTGGGCGAGGCTGCCGATATCGGCGTCCGCGCGATCCACGCCGGGCTCCTCAGGCGGTGCCAGCGAGTCATGCAGCTTGCCAAAAGTGCGGAGGATCTTGGCGGCGCCGCGGACGAGCTTGAGCGAGGAAGCGATACGCGGGGCGAGCGTGACGCGGAAGTGCATGCCGACCTTGCGGGGCAGCATGATCGTCAACCAAGCCATCACGAAGGAGACGGCGATGAGGGCGAGGGCCGTGAGTAAGCTGACCTGCCAGCCGACGGTTAATCCGTTCTGGAGACGCGCCTGGAGGAGGAAGCCGCCGAGCAAGGCGCTCATCCCGACGAAGGCAGCGGAGAGCACTTCGAAAGCCGCGAGGGTGTTACCCTGGTCGCTGCGTGAGCGCTCAATCGAGACGGCGGCCTTGGCGTCTTGGCGGCGCAGATCCTCCAGCTCGGTATGGGAGAGGGCGGAAACCACCCCGGCCACAAGCGAGATGCCCGCCGCGCTTCCGTTGAGGAGGATGAAGATCGGCCAAAGATACCACGCAGAATCCATGTCCTTCCTGCATAGGGCTGGCCCTAGAGGTTGGCGAGGGAGAATCCCGGCGTTGACGGTACGGAGCCGCCTCAGGATACTCCCAATCATGACCCCTCGTGAGCTCCGGATCATCTCAGCCTTGGCCGTGTTCCTCTCGGCCGCCCTGCCTGCGGCCGCGGGCGCGATCGCCTTCCGCTCCCAGCCTATTCTCGCCGCGACGGTGCAAGGCGAAGCCGGCGCTCTGCCTGGCCTGACCGGCTTTTACTTCAACCATTTCACCGGTGCCCTCGTGCTATTACTCGTCGTCGGCCTCGCCATCACCCTGTACGCCTCCAGGGCCCACCTACGCGACGATGAAGAGCCGCAGGTGCGGATGGCTAAGCTACTGGTCGCGACGTGCTTCTCCGCGCTCGTGAGCGTCGTCTTCCTCGGTCTGCTCGTGCTCGCGACGGCCCTACCCGTCTACGCGAAGCTGATGCAGCGCTGAGCCCGCCACGCGGCGAGCATGGCGAGGGCCCGCGTCGCTTCGGCCTGCGGTCCGCTTGGCTGCCATGCAAGCCGTCCTTGGGCATGATACGAACGCGCTAGGACCGCACCCCCTTCAAACGTCGAACGGAGTACCAACATCGACTGCGCGTTACCGGGGAAACTAGGCCAGGAGACATCGCGCACCGGACGGCCGGTCTGAGCGAGCACGGAGCGTAGTTGCGCCAAGGACGTGCCGGGCAGACGACCCGTCTCAACCGCCGGGAAATTCCAGCACTCGCCATCCCACCACGCAAAGGAGCTTCGGGAGCCTTCGCTGAGACAGCCACGAGCATCGAGTTGCACCCCTTCGGCGTCCGGGCGGTCGGCCATTGCACGCAGTTCGCTCCAAGCTTCGGATGAATTCTTCCATGGGCCGCTTTTCGGACGAGGCAGCCACTCCGGGGCATCACGACGCGTCTTCAACTGATAGAGGTCGATCGCCGAAGGTGTGGCTGGTAGCGGACGGACCGTAAGCCACTCGGTGGCCATGCCATCTCCGCGCGGCGCGACAAGCAGGCGCACAATGGCGTCGGTTAGCACGTTTCGGCCAAGCAGGCCACCGAGCGGCTTAGACCACCGAGCGAGCTGCGCATCAGCGCCGAGCATCAGGCGCATCGGATCGAGGCCGAGGCGCGGGCAGGCGAGAGCGAGGCGATCGAGATGATCACCCAGGCAGGAGATGCGACCTGAGCGTACGGCGAACGTCTCGAAGAGCGACGGACCCGGGACCAAGGCGGAGACCTCGGTGCCATCGGGCAGCGTGACCCATTCGCCTTGGCGCCAACCGATCATGGATGGAGCGCCGAACGGGCGGCGGCGAGTAAAGGGGCTTGGGCTTTACGCAGGCTCTCGGCGTATTCGCGGGCGGGGACCGAGTCGGCGACGATGCCAGCCCCTGCCTGGACGAACGTGCGACCTTCGACGGACCACAGGGAGCGAATGATGATGTTGAAACAGAGGTCGCCCGAGGCGCCGATCCAACCAAGCGAACCCGTGTAGAAACCGCGGGCGACTGGCTCGAGCTCGGCGATGACCTGCATCGTGCGGACCTTCGGGGCGCCCGTAATGGTGCCACCTGGGAAGAGCGCGCGGATGACGTCGGCTGGACCAGCAGAAGCCTGCAGGCTGCCTTCGACCTGCGAGACCAGGTGCATTACGTGCGAGTAGCGCTCGACGGCCATGAACTCCGGCACGTGGACCGTGCCCGGGCGCGAGACGCGGCCGACGTCGTTACGCAATAAGTCGACGAGCATGAGGTGTTCCGCCTTCTCCTTCGTGTCGCCGGAAAGTTCCTTCGCCCACGCGAGATCGGCAGATTCATCAGCGCCACGCGGACGCGTACCGGCGATGGGGCGTGAGGCGATGCGTCCGGCGGAGACTTCGACCAGCAGCTCCGGAGAGCCGCAGACCAACATCGCGCCCGGAAGGCGGACCAACCCCATATAGGGCGAAGGATTCGCCGCGCGAAGGACTTCGTAGGCGAGGAGCGGGTCGACCGGTGCGACTTCAAGCCGCGTGGAGAGATTGACCTGATACGTGTCGCCCGCGGCGATGTATTCTTGGCAGCGTGCGACCGCGCGGACGAAGGCTGGCTCATCGAGGGACTGCGCGATCGGGACGGCGGCCGAGGTGGGCGATGGCAAGGTCGGCGCGGCTTGGGCACAAGCGGTGTCCCAGCGGGCGGCGAGGTCGAGGGCGCGGGCACGCGCGGCGCGGAGTGCGGAGTTCGGGGAGCCGACGGGGCAGAGCACGACCACAGTCAGCTCGCGCTTCGCGGCGTCGAAGACGCAAGCCTCGTGGGCCTCGAGGAACGATGCGAGCGGGGTGCGGACGTCGGCGGGGGCGGACTTTACCGGCTCGAACTGCGCGGCGAGCTCATAGCCCAACAACGCGATCAGGCCTCCCTGGAAGGCGGGCCAGCCGGCGAGACGCGGGGCGCGGACTTCGCGCGACCAGCGACGGAGATGATCAAGCGGCTTCTCGGATGCTTCCTCGTGGGCGCCATCGGCGGCGTGCATGACCACCCGACCATCGGCGAAGAAAACCGTCGCGCGGAGCGCGGCGGGCACGGCGATCGTGAAGCTACCAGAGCGGCCACTCTCCAGCACTGCATAATGTCGGCCCGTAAAGAAGCCCTCCCAAGACAACGGGAGCCGGTCAGCGCGAAAGCGCGCGAGGTAAGGCAGATGCGTCCAGCCCGCACCCGCGGCAGTCCAGTCAGCGGCCGTGACTTCAGCGATGATGACGGGGGCCTCACTCATCGGCGAAGTTCAGCTTGTAGCCGGAGAAATCCGACCCCGAGAGGATCTTGCCGACGCGCTCGGCCGTGAGTCCGTAGACATGGAGTTCCTGACGTGAGCCCTTGGAGACCACCGTGAGGCGGAGGCCGCCGCCGAGCTTCATCACCTTGATCGAAAGCGCGCTCGCACGGACGCGCGCGCTGATCACGCCGCGGGAGACACGGCCATGGCGTTCGAGCGCTTCGGCCACGGGACGAGCAGCATCCGTCAGCGACGTATGCGACCCGGCCCTGCCCCGCCCTTTGGCCATGCTCAGGCGATCTCCCAAGCAGTGGGATGGGAGGAGAGGAATTCGCAGCCCTTCTTCGTGACCACCACGCAGTCCTCGAAACGGCAGCCACCGATACCCGGATAGTAGAGCCCTGGTTCGACCGTGACTGCGTTACCAGCCATGAGCGGATTCGGGTTACGCGTGGAGAGCGCCGGGTCTTCGTGAATATCGTAGCCGAGCCCGTGGCCCGTGCCATGGAAGAAGCCCACGTAGACGCCCTTCACTAGGCCCGTCTTGTAGCCAAGTGACTTGAAATAATCCTGCACCACCGTGTGGACCTTGGCGCCCGTCACGCCGGCTCGGATGGCCTTGATCGCGCGACGCTGGGCCTCGAGCACGGCATGGACCATCTTGCGCTGCTTCGCGTTGGCCTTCCCCTTGAGGTAGGTGCGGGTCATATCACCGTAGTGATGCGAGGCGATGTGGCGTGGGTAGATGTCGCAGACGATAAGTTCGTTGGCGCGGACTGGACCGGAGCCGGAGCAGTGGCAATCGACCGCCTGATCGCCAGGGGCGATGATCAGGCCGATGTCGCACATGCCGCCCTTGCGAAGGATCGCGACCTGGGCTTCCTCCTTCAAGATCTCGGCCGTGAGCGTCTGGCCCTGCCATTGCAGCACGCCTTTCTTATCGGCCTTGGATTCCGCGAGGACTTTCTCGACGGCCTTGAACCCGGCGGCGGCGGCGGCATTACCCGCGCGGATACCGGCGAGCTCCGACTTCGACTTCACCTGACGGGCCGGGAAGAGTTCGGGCGAGCCGCGTTCGTTATGCTGGGCGCCGACTGGATGGAGTTCGAGGCCGAGCTCGCGGAGGCGCTCATAGAGTCCCACCGGAAAATCGGCCGGCACGCGGAAGCGGTGGATACCCTGCTGCAGCGCGGCGAAGACGATCGCATCGGCGACGCCGGCTTTCGGGTTGGTCTTGCGGAGGTCACCGATGAGGGCGGTGAGATTGAGGACTTCGTCAAAGGCGGATTCATCCTTCGCGCGGCCGACTTCCATCCCGGGCAGGAGGCCGATGCGGCGGCCCTTGGCGGAGAACGCCGGAAACGGGTCGGAGGCGTGGAAGCCGCCGAACCAGCGAAGGTCGGCGTTCTTGGAAGGGGTCGCCATCATCAGCACGTCGCGGACGGCTGGGGCGGAAGGGCGGGCGGTACGAGCCATGGGCGCAGGATGACGGAAGTCTGCCCTGCGTGAAGCGCAAACGCTATCGCCCTTCGCCACCACAGGGCCTAACGTGCCCGCATGCTCGCCCAGATCCCCTCCGACGCCGGCCTGCCGTCGTTCCTGATGCTTCCCCAGCTCCATTGGTCCGAGCTGATACTGCGCGCGGTGGTCGTGTACGTGTTCCTGATCGTGCTCATCCGCATCACCGGACGCCGCCAGGTCGGAATGATGTCCCCGACCGACTTCATCCTGCTGCTCATCCTCAGCAATGCCGTCCAGAATTCCATGAACGGAGGCGACAATAGCCTAGGCGCCGGACTCGTGCTGGCGACCGTGCTCATCGCCCTCAACTACGCCATGTCTTGGCTGGCACGCCGCTCGAAATTCATCGAGCAACTCCTCGTAGGCCGCCCGGTGTTCATCGTGCGCGATGGGAAGCTCGACGAACACGTCCTCTCGAAGGAGAAGGTCACGCACCACGAGCTCGCGGCGGCGCTGCGGGCCGCTGGCTGCCCGAATATCGAGGCGGCACGGCACGTGATCCTGGAGACCAATGGGTCGATCAGCGTCGTCCACCGCAGTCCTGCTTGATCAGCCCGGCAAACCGCGGTTTAGCGGGCTGGATCCACACCGTGGGGCAGCCTAACGGACGGTGGGCCGAGGCTTGACCCCGGGCGAATGGCTGGGAATAGTGAGCGTCCTTGGCCACGCGGGTATCGTTCAGTGGTAGGACACCACTCTTCCAAAGTGGATACACCAGTTCGAATCTGGTTACCCGCACCAAGGAAATCCCACCAATCAGTTCCTCCAGGGGAGCTGGCCGGCGGGCGTGACTTCAAGGAATTCCTTCCAGCACTCGACTTCGTCGGCGGACAAGGAGGACGCGACCACGAGGCGCCACTTCGGCTTCGTGGGGGCATGACGCAACGTCATGCCGGCCTGTTCGGGCAGGCGGTTGGCCTTGCGGGAATTACACCGCACGCAGGCCGTCACGATATTCTCCCAGTTCGTCTTGCCGCCGATGTCGCGCGGCACGACGTGGTCGAGATTGAGCTCCTCGTCACGGAATGGGCGGCCGCAGTACTGACAGGTGTTCGCATCGCGCAAGTAGACATTGCGGCGCGAGAAGCGGATTTCACGGCGCGGCACGCGGTCATATTCGCCGAGCAGCAGGACGCGCGGTATACGAAGCACGATGCACGGGGAACGGACGGATTCACTCGCGGGCGGCGGCGACTCCAAGGAGAAACGCATCCATTCCTCTGAGCTCATCACGCGATGGCCGGATGGATCGGCATGGATCGCTGAGGCGCGGCCGCGGAATAGCAGGCTCATCGCGCGCAATACGCCCACGATGTTAACCGGCTGCCAGAGACGGTTAAGGACGAGGACACGTTGTTCGAGGCGCGGGGGCACTATGCCCATTGATAAGCCAGAGCGGGCGGACGGTCAACCCCCTCGGCTTAGCGGGACTTCTTGGACTTAGGCGCGGGGGCCTTCGGGGCGGGGGTGCCTGGTACGGTCGCAGGTTTCGGCGCTGGCGGCGTCGTGAAAGTGTCAGGCAAGGCCACGATCATCGCGCCTGAGACGGATGCCGGGATGGGGAATGGGACGTCGTCAATCTTCACCCGCAGATTTTCGACCGCAGAGGACCGGAGCTCGCTCGGCCCTTTGACGTTGATGACCACCGGCTTGTCGCGCGGGGAAAGCATACCAAGGCCAGGCACTTCGCCCGTATCCAACTCGATGAGCTGGTAGCGCACGCCAGTCTTAACCGAGGTAAGTGAAATCTGGTGGGGGCGGCTCGCCGGCGGCACCGGGACCTCAACCACCGCGCTCGGCTTAGGCTGCGTCCGCTTCGCCGCGGACGAGCTTAGATAAAAAACGCGATGATGATGGCGATGATGGCGATGCCGATGATTCCGTAGATCATCGTGTCGCGGCTCATCGTGATCGAGCTGACCCCGGACGCTGGCTCGAACGGCGCATCTTCGTCGGCAGCTGCTTCGAGCGGACGGCGGGAAGCCTTGGCCGAATGGTGCGTGTTGAAATCGGCGCCGGCCTTCTCGTCATCGAGGCGCAGGTATTTCGCGTAGACCTTGACGAAGCCGCGCTTGTAGACGTCGGCGAGCGGGATGGATTCGAACTGGTTGGCCTCCATCGACTGGAGGTAGTCGGTGCGGATCTTGGTGAACTCCGCCGCTTCGCGGAGGGTCACGCCCAGTCGCTGACGGGCTTCTTGGAGTCGTTCGCCGAGGGTTTGCATGGCCCGAGGTTCGCCCGAAGGTGGCGAATAGGCAAGCCTCTGGTGGCTGGACGGAGCTTCAGGAGAGCAGGTCCCAGAGACCAAGCCAAGGCGAGGCCAGCAGGAGGATGGCGGCATGCATGACCCGGAGGAATGGCGGCAGGTTGACGATGATGATCAGGATGATGAAGCCCCAGCGCGCCAGATTCAGGAAAAGCTCTTCCGAATAGAGTCCGAGGCGGAGCGCCAGGCGGGAGCCGTCCAAAGGCGGGATGGGGATGAGATTAAAGACCACTAGACCGGCATTCAGGTAGATACCGCCGACCAGGAAGCGGATGACGACCTCCTGTGTCTTTGGGTCAAAATTTCCGAGGCCGCCGATAACCGCGAAGACGAGGCAAAGCACCACGTTCATCGCCGGGCCGGCCAAGGTGATATAAATATCATCCATCCGGCGGGTTTTCGGATTAGGCAGGGAAATCTGGACGGGCTTGCCCCAGCCGATGAGGCCGAAGCCTGGGCTGAGGAAGATCATAATCGCCGGAAGGGCGATGGTACCGATGGGGTCCGTGTGGGCGAAGGGGTTGAGCGTCACGCGTCCCTGCATGCGGGGGAGCGGGTCGCCGCGCAGATCCGCCATCCAGGCGTGGCCGAACTCATGCAGGCCGATGGAGATAATCAGCAGGATGAGCTGGAGCAGCCCGTCGCGGAGGGTTTGGGTGTCCATGTCAGTTGCCGCCGCAGCCGGCGCAGGTGGGTTCGAAGATTGGCATCGCGGACGGAGGAGAGCAAACGCAGGCAGGCGGGTTAGCCAATCCGAAAGCGGGGGCGCACTCGCTCCTTGAGCAATCGGCACAGCCGACTAGACCTTGAGGCATGTCGCTCGCCGCCCGAATCCGACTCGCGCAGAAGCGTGGCCTCAGCCTCCCAGCGGCACGCACGCTCGCCCGACTCTCGACCCCGAAGGCCATCCAGGATTTCCTCGTCGATTTCCCTCAGAACTTCGAGCCCGAGGGCGACACCGCCCGGTCCGTCGAACAGGCCTTGAAGCACCGCCGGGCCCATTGCATCGAGGGTGCCATGGTCGCGGCCTTCGCGCTCTGGCTACAAGGACACCCTCCCCTGCTGCTGGACTTCAGCGCCCACCAGGACATGGACCATGTCATCGCTCCGTTTCGCGTGAACGGCAAGTGGGGCGCGATCTCCAAGACCAACTACGTCTGCCTGCGCTGGCGCGATCCCGTCTATCGGAGCGTCCGCGAGCTCGCGATGTCCTACTTCCACGAGTACGCCAAGGGGCCGCGCAAGACGCTGCGCAGCTATTCCAAGCCGTACGACCTCAGCCGTCTGCCGCCGGAGAAATGGGTGAACAACCCGAAGGATTGTTGGGAGATTGCCGACCTCATCACCGCCACGCGGCATTACGACATCGTCAACGACGCCGAGGCGAAGGCCTTACGTCACCGCGACGATGTCGAGGTACGCTCGGACAAGATTACCGTCTTCCCGATTCCGAAGTGGAAGCATCAGCGGCTCTGAGCACGCTCAGCGCCGACCGTCATACCAGATATCGCAGTTTTCCGGACGCTTCGCCGCGCGTCCAGCGGTGAAGAGCATGCGGAAGAAAAAGCGGGACGCTTCAGTCACCGTGTAGAGCTTGAGCTTACGCGAAGACGTTCGTAGAGGATGGTCGGCCAAGATAACGAAGCGACGGCCACGGCGACGGGCGATGGCCTTCAGCCGACGGCTCAGGAAGACCTCTTCGCCGGCATAGTATTCAGTGCCGAAGCCACCGGCCTCGCGGAACGCGGAAGCTTCAACCCAGACGCACGACCCGGCAGCCCAGCGCGCCAGGCGACTCCAGAGATTCCAGAACCCACAGACGGAACGGGCGTAGCGCGGCGTACCTGGTTCCAGTTCGACCGTGCTGCCGCCGCCGAGCGCGCGGCCCGCGGAGATTTGGTCGGCGATGGCCGCGAAGAGCTCGACCGAAGGCGTCGAATCCGCGTCGATGAAGACCAGCCAGTCCCCTGTGGCCACGCGCGCTCCGGCATCTCGGGCCCGGCCGATTTGATTGACCGGCTCGAAGACCACAATCGCGCCAGCCGCACGGGCGCAGGCCGCGGTGCCGTCGGTGGAGTTGTTGTCGCAGACCACGCATTCCCAGGTCCACGCACGGGAAAGGAAAGCTACGGCCGCCGCCTGCACGGAGGCGAGCGTGGCGGGCAGGAGTTTTTCTTCGTTGAACGCCGGGATGACGACGGAGACGCGCATCACGACGAAGGAGGCGGCTCAGCTGACGTGCTCGAAGGCGCAGGCCGCCGCGCCGACGACGCCGACGTTACCGCCGAGGCCAGCCGGTACGATTGTACAGACCGCCGAGAGACGCGGGAAGGCGTAGCTGTTGGCACTCTTGCGCATTGGAACGAAGAGCGCGTCGCCGGCCGCAGTGACGCCGCCGCCAACCACAATCACGTCGGGGTTGAACGTGTTGATCACCGCGCCGAGGCCACGGCCGAGATAATTGATGGACTCGGCCCAGATCTCGTTGGCCAGCGAGTCGCCTTCGGCCATCGCCTGGAAGAGGTGATGCGTCGTGACCTGCTCGATACTACCGGCGAACTTGACAATGCTCGACGGACGTCCGGCCGTGAGGGCTTCGCGGGTGCGGCGCGCGATGGCCGTACCGGAAGCATAGACTTCCCAGCAACCGGGATTACCGCAACCGCAGCGCGGTCCGTCCATCGTCAGAGGAATATGACCGAGCTCGGCGGCATTACCATTGGAGCCACGCATCAGGCGGCCGTCGATGACGGCGCCTCCGCCGATGCCCGTGGAGACTGTGATATAGACGACGTTCTTCTTGCCCTTGCCGGCACCGAAACGGTACTCACCGAGCGCGGCGGCGTTGCAGTCGTTATCGATACGCGCAGGCAGTCCACCAAAGGAGGCGCTCAGGAAGTCGGTGATAGAGAAGCCCGACCAGCCGGGAAGATTAGGCGAACCGTCGACGCAGCCGCGGGCGATATCGAGCGGGCCAGGCGAGGCGATACCGATGGCCACGAAGTCGACCGGCTTGAGCTTCAACTCGGCGAGCAGCTGATGTGCGGACGCCGCGACGCGTTCACAAGCTTGTTGCGGGCCTTTCTCGGCGAACGTCTCTACGCGTCCGGAACCAAGGACGGTGCCGTCTTCGTTGACAACGCCGAAGGCGAACTTCGTGCCACCCAGGTCAAAGGCTAAAACTTTGCGCATCGGACAGGAAGGGTCAGTCGCGGGCCGGACGCGAGAAGTCATCCTGCAGGCGGACAACATCGGTCAGATCGGGCGTGGAGACCTCGAGCAGCACGCTATCCTCGAGTGCTTCAAAGCGGTGGATGGTACGCACCGGGATATGGACGGCCTGTCCAGGGAGCCAGGTGCGCTGGTCGGCCGGCGTGACGCTGACCGTGGTGGGCGATTCGCCGGGGGCGATTGCACGGAACGTCAGGAGCACCTTGCCGGAAAGAAGATAGAGGGTCTCCGTCTTGCGCTCGTGATATTGGAGACTGAGGCGGCGGCCTTGTTTCACTTCGAGGATTTTGCCGGCGTACGCGGACTGGTCAGCGTACCAGATCTCCCGCCCCCAGGGCTTATCTACGATTTTTGGGGTGTGCGTCGGCTCAGCCATGCCAAAGGTCTGTCGAAAACAGGCCCGTTAGCCAAGCAAATCCCCGAAGAAGTCGTGCTGATCCATCGCTCCAACTAAGGGGTGCACCAGACGCTCCGCATCGATGGCGACGCGATTTACGTCGGGGGAGACGCGATGCAGCGAAAGCGTCCGATCCGGCGCGGTGACGGCAAGGCGTCCGAAATCCTCCACGGCGAAAGCCTTCTCGGAAAGCCAGGCCAGCCGGTCCGCTCCCGCCAATATAATCGGCATGCGGGAATGGATTTCCCCGGCTTCGCGGTTAGGAGCGACCGTCACCAGGCAGAGCGTGCGGCGGTGTGTGCCGTCGGCGGCGAGATGGAGCGACCAGAGCCCACCGACTGCGAGCGGGCCGCCGTCGGCCGCGCGGAAGTAATACGGCGACTTCAATTTCCCTTCCGTCTTCCATTCGTAGTACCCATCAATCGGGATGACGCAGCGGCGATGGCGGGCGGAGTCACGGAACGTCGGGCGGTCAAAGATGCCTTCGGCGCGGGCGTTGGCATGGCCATCCTGTTCGTCGGCCGGAGCCCAAGCAGGCACGAAGCCCCAGGGGAGTGCTTCGGTGCGGAGAACGCCTTGCTCGCGCCGCACCGAGACCAAGGGCGTGCCAGGCGAAATGTTATAACGCGGGGCGACCTCGGCCGACGGGGCTCCGAGACTCTTCACGATTTCTTCCCAACGGGAAAACTGGGTGACACGGCCGCACATGCGCTCGGTCGACTCAGGCCTTGGGAAGGGCAGGCGGGCGGCTGGCGTTACCGCCGGTACGTAGCGCGTTCAGGACGACGAGATTGATAAGGTGCATCACACCGAGGACCACGATCACCACGCCGACCGACTTGCTGAGATGCTCGACGACATCGATGCCGGTCTTCGGATGGTCCTTGGACGAGAGGAAGAGGAGCATGAAGCCCGCGTTCACCAGGTAGAAGCCGATGATCAAGAGGTTGTTGACCGAGTCGGCCATCGTCTCGTTGCCGTGGAAGGCCTCGAGGAGGAACGGGCGGCCGCTGCGGAAGAGCGTGCGGCCGACCCAGATTGTGACAGAAAGCGAAACCAGGAGATAGATGCCGTATTCGAGGAAGGTCAGCGAATCGTTTTCCATGCGCGTAGGTTGCCCAGAAGCCGGACGACCTCAATTCCCAAATCCGCTTACCAATGAGGCGGACGCTCGTCGGCGGGCGGAGCCTGGTCTCCGGCGTCGGCGGACTGGGTCAGCTTGGCTTCGGTACGGGCCAGACGATCGGACAGCTTAGACACCTCACGCGAGAGCTCGAGGATGATGCGATCTTGCTGCTCCACGTGGCGCTGCAGGAAAGTCAGACGTTCTTCGAGGTCATGCAGCCGTGAATCCATGGCCGGAAAGTACGTGTTCGAAGGAGGGACGCAAGGACAGGCCGACTAGCGCTTGGCTCCGAAATAGAAGCGATCGCAGTTGCCGCCAAAGAGGCCGGCCTTCTCAGGCTCGGACAGGTTCCGCACATAATCATCAACAAGGCGGAATGCTTGCGCGTAGCTACCGGCGAAAAGACACACCGGCCAATCGGATCCGTACATCAGGCGGGACGGACCGAAGGCCTCAAAGACCGTGTCGAGGTACGGACGGAACTGCTCGGCTTTCCAATTCTTATGGTCGGCCTCGGTAAGCATGCCCGAGACCTTGCAATGCACGTTCGGGAGCTTGGCCAGGCGACGGAGCTGGGACTTCCACGGCTCGATGGTCCCGTCCTTTATGGTCGGCTTGGCGATGTGATCGAGGACGAAGGGCTGCTGCGGGAAGTTCTCGGCGAGGCGGATGGCGGCTTCGAGCTGCTTCGGGTAGATCAGGATGTCGTAGGTCAGCCCGTGGGCGGCGAGCTTCGAGATGCCGCGCTGGAAATCCTTCCCGATCATGAAGTCATCGTCGGGCTCTTCCTGGACGACGTGACGAACGCCGACGAACTTCGGGTGCGCGGCGAGACGCGCGAGGTCGGCCTCGACGTGGTCGGAGCGGAGGTCGACCCAGCCGACGACGCCCTTCACGTTGGCGTGCTTATCGGCGAGGGCGAGGAGCCAGTCGGATTCGCCGACCACCTGACGGGCCTGCACGGCGATCGAGCCATCGAAGCCGAGCGGCTTCTGCAAGGCGGCCAGATCGTCAGGCAACCAGCTGCGGTGCAGCGGGGAGCCCGGAGGGATCCACGGGTATTGCGCCGCGTCGTACGACCAGAAGTGCTGGTGAGCGTCGAGGCGCATGACGTCAGACCACGTCGACGATTGCCTTGATTACGCCGGACTCCGGCTTGAGCCAGGTCGGGAAGGTCGCGATCAAGTCTTCGAACTTCGCGTGGTGCGTGATCCAGGGCTTCGTGTCGATCACGCCATCTTCGATCAGCTTAATGATGCGGGCGAAGTCCTTCGAAAGGGCGTTGCGGCTGGCCATGATGGTCAGCTCGCGGCGATGCAGGTGCGGGGCGTGCGGGAAGGTCAGGTCCTGCTGCGTGATGCCCACGTAGACCACGCGGGCGGCGAAGGCCGCGTAGGCGAAACAGGCCACCATCGACTTGTTGCTGCCGGTGGCGTCGATGACCACGTCGGCCAGCTGACCGTTCGTGAGGGCCGCGAGCGCGGCAACTTCGGAGCCGTCGCCCTTGGCCAGGATGACGCCGTCGACCTTCATGACGTCGGTGCAGAACTTCAGGCGGTCGGCATTCATGTCCATCACCACGCACTTCGCACCAGAGACCTTGACGAATTCGACCGCGGAAAGGCCAATCGGGCCGGCGCCGATGACGAGGACCGTCTCGCCGGCCTTGGGGGCGGCGCGGTCGACGGCGTGGCACCCGATGGCGAGGGTCTCGACGAGCGCGAGCTGATCGTAGGAAAGCTTCGTGGAGATGTGCAGTTTGCGGGCCGGGAGCAGGAACTTCTCTGCCATGCCGCCGTCGCACATCACGCCGAGCGTCTTGTGGTTCTCGCAGCAGTTGGTGAATCCCCGGCGGCAGCTGTAGCAGGTCTGGCAGTTGATGTAAGGCTCGACCGAGCAGCGGTCGCCCGGCTTCACGTTGGTCACGCCCGGACCGACGGCGAGGACCTCGACGCCGAGTTCGTGGCCAGGGATTCGCGGGTAGGAATAGAACGGCATCTTGCCGAGGTAGCCTCCGTAGTCGGTACCGCAGATGCCGATGCGGTGGACACGGACAACGGCTTCGCCGGCGGCGGGCGCCGGCGGCTCAGGGATATCGATCCGCGTGAACTGCTGCGGCTGGTCGAGACGGATGGCTTTCATCGGCTCAGTTGTTCTCCTTGAGCCCTTCGAGGTGGCCGAGGTTCTTCACCGGGGCGAAGATCGCCTGCACTTCCGCGAGTAACTGCTGGTCGATCGGTTCCGCGGCCCACTTGGCCCAGTTGCGGATATTGACCGGATTGGCGCTACCCGAGACCGTCGTGGTGATGTCGGGATGCTGGAGCGAAAACTGCAAGGCGAGCTTGGCGATATCGCTGCCCTTGGCGGCGCAATGGGCGGCGGCGGCGCGGGCGGCTGCCTTCACGTTCTCCGGCTCCTTGAGCCACGCCGGCAGCGGGGCGTTGGTGAGGAGGCGGGCGCTGAAGGGACCGGCGTTCATGATGCCGATGCCCTTGGCCTTCAGGTAAGGCACGGACTCATCGGAGAAGCGGGTGTTCTGGAGCGTGTGCTGGTTATAGCTCAGGACGCAGTCGACCTCGGCCTGGTCGCAGATGAACTTGAAGATCTTCTGCGGGTAGCCGCTGAAGCCGATGGCCTTCACTTTGCCGGCCTGCTTCGCCTTGCGGAGCGCCGGGATGGTCTCGTCGACGATCTGCTGCATCGGGACGAACTCGATGTCATGGCAGAGGATGATGTCGAGGTGGTCGGTCCCGAGGCGGTGCAGGGAGACATCGATGCTCTCCGCGACGCGCTTCGCGCTGAAGTCGAAGTGGGTCAGGTCGTAACGGCCCAGCTTCGTGCAGAGCTTGTAGCTATCGCGCGGGACGCCGCGGAGGGCGACGCCCAGGAGCACTTCGGAAATACCGCGGCCATAGAAGGGCGACGTGTCGATGAAGTTGATGCCGCAGTCGAGGGCGACCTGGACGGACTTCAGGGCGTCGTCGAGGGCGACGCTGCGGAATTCTTGTCCCAGCGACGAGGCGCCGAAGCTGAGGATAGGGAGTTCGATCCCGGTCTTGCCGAGGGTGCGAGTCTTCATGGTGCGAAAGTTCAGGCCGTGCGGCAGCCGACGGTGAGGAGCACGTTGCCCCAGAGGGCTTGGTCGCCGGTCTGGATTGTGAGGATGTGGTCGGCGGATTCGACGGCTTTGTAGAAATCCCACTTCAGGACCGGCTGCAGTTCGAGCTTCAGGCCAGCGGCCTTCACTTCTTGGCGAAACTCGGCCCAGACGGGCGGCTCGCCCTTCTGCGCGTAGGAGTCGTCAGCCGGGATGCCCATCGTGTTGACGGCGTCGACCGGCACGGCGCTGAGCACCGCGCGCAGCACCTGTGCGACGGTCGGGATGCCTGGCGAAAGATTGAGCGAGACCAGCTCGGCGTTCGGGCCCTTCTTGCCCCAGACCGGGTAGTTGCCGTCGGCGATCAGGATGACCGAGTGATGGCCCGCGCGGGCGAGGACTTCGGAGATCTTCGGATGGATGAGCTGGTGCTTGAGCATGGTCTTAGCGGGGTAAGTGGGTGCGGATGGCCTTGATCGTCTGCGCGGCGGCGGCTTCGGAGTCAGGCAAAGGGAGAATCTCTCCGGAAAGATAACCCGCGAAGCCGATATCCTTGAGCGCGGCGACGACCGACGCGGCGTCCGTGTGGCCGAAGCCAATCGCCTGGCGATTGCTGTCAGCGAAGTGGACGTGCCCGACGTGGCGGCCGCAGGCGCGAAGCGTGACGGCGTTCGAGACTTCCTCGATGTTCATGTGGAAGAGGTCGCACAGCAGCTTCACGTTGCCGACTTGGCGGGCTTCGAGGAACTGGGCGGCGTCGAGCTGACGGCTGAGGAGATTCGTCTCGTAGCGGTTGAGCGGCTCGTAGAGGAGCGGTACGCCGTATTGGGCGGCGTGGGCGCCGAGATCGGTGAGCGCTTCGGCGAGCCAGGTCAGGGCCTGGTCGCGGGAGACGTCGCCCTCGGCCTTGCCCTGCATCGAACCGATGATGGCGGGCGCATTGAATTCGCCGGCGACGTCGATGATGGCGCGGATGAACTCGCGGGCCTGCGAGCGGATGGAAGGGTCGGCGTGGGTCAGGTGCCACTTATGGACGAGCCAACCTCCGCCGGTACCGAAGGCCGCAGCGGACAGGTTGTGCTTTTTCAGCAGGGCGTGGAGCGCCGGACGGTCGATCGAGGCGGCCGAGGGGGCGAAGATCTCAATCGCGTCGAAGCCCAGCTTCGCGGCGGAGGCCGCGGCGGACTCGAGGCCGTCCCAATACACGAACGGTCCGCCCTTGGCCTGGGCGACGAGCGAAACCGTGATCGCAGATTTAATCACAAGGGAACACTGCCCTTCCCGCGAAGGAGGGGCAAGTTCCGCTTAAATGACTTTAAACGAAAAACGGAGCGAAGAGGCCGAGAAGCGGCAACTTACTCCGTCATTCCTTGCGAAGTGCGGCCCTTCACGAGGCGCTGCACCAAGGCGAAGCGGAGAATCTGCTCCATCTTTGCGATCTCAACCGGGTCGATGTCCTTTTGACCACGAGCGGCCTCGACGGCTTCGCGCGCACGCGCTTCGGCGGTCTCGACGGCCTTGAGGTCGATCTTCGATTCGTCGATGGCGGCTTCGGTGACGACCGAGACCTTATCGGAGACGACGCGAACGAAACCCTGGTCGATAGCGAGGCGGGTGATCTTGCCGTCCACCGTGAGGATGACTTCGCCGGCGGCGATGATCGCGGTGATAGGCTGGTGGCCGGGCAGGATGCCGATGCTGCCCATGGCGGTGGGCAGGGTCACCTTGTCCGCCGTGCCTTCGTAGGCGCGGCG
>CANCHK010000003.1 GCA_947377865.1 Opitutia bacterium
ATCTTCAACCATCTCGCCGTGGCGAAGAGCGCCCGCTTCGAACAGCTCTGGGGCACACCGCAGGCGACCGACCTCGGTAAGCTCTGCGCCGCGCACAAGGTACGCCATGATCTCGCCGACGACTGGAACGACCTGCGTCGCCTGCTCGAAGTCCGCGGCAAGGGCGTCCGCGTCATCGAATTCCGCACCGACCGGGAAGCCGACTCCGCCTGGCGCCAGAAGTCGTTCAAGTAAGGGGTCAGACCGCTTCTGACAGATATCGCTCAGAAGCGGTCTGACCCCTTACTTTGCTCTGTCCCTACTTTCATCCGGTGGCTAAATAATCGTATGCGTTCGACCTTCCTCGCCCTCCTCGCCTGTTGCGTGTCATCGGCAGCGGCCGACAAGCCGGCGGTGGTGGTCGACATAGCCGTCCCGCGTACCGAGCTCAAAGCGCAGGTAGCGCCCGGCGCTTCGATGAAATTTGGCTTTCCGGAACTCTCCGTCGATCGGTATGGCGCCATGGCGGAGTGCAACCTTACTCTACCCGGGAACTACGACGCCTCGAAGAAGTATCCGCTGGTCGCATGGCTCGGCGGCGGGGCTGGCACCAACTCGCCCAAGAATTCCTTCCTGCCGGAAGGCGATTTCATCGTCGTCGGCCTGCCCTTCCCCAAGGGCGCGAGTAATCCTAGCCAGGCTTATATGGTCGGCGATTACGCCAAGGTCTGGGCCTACCAGCGCTTCATGTTGGACGAGATCGCGAAGGTCATCCCGAACATAGACAGGTCACGCTCGATCATCACTGGCTTCAGCAATGGTGGGCATGCGATCGACGGCATGCTACGCGTCAGTGGCGGCCCCAAACTCACCGAGTACTTCGGCATCTTTATCTTCGTCGAGGGTGGCGGCACGGGATATTCATCCCTGGGCGAACTCCCCGACCTCAAGGGCAAGTTCGCCTACGCCTGCTGGGGTTCGGAGAAAGGCTCCAACAAGCCCGACGCCAGCTACCTGCCTGCGGCTCTCAAGGCCAAAGGCGCGTCGGTCGTTGGCAGTGAGATGGTCGGCGTCGGCCACGGATTCTCCGAGTCCGAACACCGCAAGATCGCCGAGTGGCTCCAGAAGGTAGCCCTGGCGAAGAAGTAAGCCTTCGGCCTAGAAGTAGGTCTTCAGGAAATCAGCTTCGGCCGCGGAGAGCGGCGCCTCGCCGGTGGCCATGGCCAGGGATTTCGAAAAGCGTTGGTGCTCCGGCGGCAGGACGCGGAAGCCGTGGCGCTCGTAGATGGCCGGCTTGACCTCCGAGAAGAGGAGGAAGCGCGTATCGAGCTGGGCGAAGCGATGCAGCTCCATGACGGCGCGGAGCAGCCGCGAGGCGTAGCCCTTGCCCCGCTGCTCCGGCGAGGTCGCCACGGAGGCGAGGCCGATCAGACTTTCACGGAAACGTAGGACGTTCAAAGCAGAGACAGGTTGGCCGGCGGCATCCTCGAGCAAGTAACGCGTGCCACGTAGGTGGTTCGGATCCTGATCCTTGTCGGCACAGTATTGATCGAAGGTCTTATCGTGCTTCCACGCATCATAACCGAACGCCAAAACCGTGCGCATGTCTTCCGGCTGCACGAGACGGAGACGACCCACGGGAGTGAAACGCTGGCGTCCGTCCTCGATGACGCCTTCGAACATCGGCTGCGGACGGACCCACGTGCGGGCTTCGGGATTGTCATACAGGCAGCGGTAGACCACCTGCGGCGACAGGTCCTCGGAATGCGCCGCGACCCCGAGGCGGAGGTAGTGGTTGCCTTTGTAGTGGCGGTAGAGGGTCCAAGACATCGTTGCGAAGCAGGGATAGGGGTAGGGATAGGGGTTGGGGTAGGCAAGGCAACGGGTTGGGGCCGCCGCAGGGCGGCCGATGGTAGGGGCGTGGCTACGCCGCGCCCCTACCATCGGACTGCACGATGAATCGTGCCCCTACCCTCGTTCGCCCTACGGCGAACCAAGGACAGCACGTGGTGCTGTCCCTACCTCAAGAAATCACTCCCCCGATACTCGACACTCCATACTCAACACTCTTCCTCCTACCCCTGCCCCTACCCCTTAATCACTTCGCCGGACCCCAGTGGGATGTGAACGGGTGCAGGATGAAGAGCGGCTTGCCGACGACGTCCTGGGCGGGCACTTCGCCCCAACCGCGCGAGTCGTAGCTGTTAGCCGAATTGTCGCCCATTGCGAAATAATGTCCGGCCGTCACGGTATATTCCTGCTGCAGCGGGATAGCATAGCGGTCGCCGCCGGCTTCGGGCAGGTAGCCGTAGTAGCCCTTGTCCATCGCACGCTGGCTGTTGAGCACCATCGGCTCGGGCGAGGTCACGACCTTGCCATCGAGGAAGAGTTCACCCTTCTCGCCCACGCGCAGCTTCTGACCCGGGACGCCGGCGAGGCGCTTGACGTAGTAGCTCTGCGAAGGCTGTCCGTATTGGTCGTCGAGCCCGCGGATATTGTTCGTGCGGAAGACGAAAGTGTCGCCGCGGGAGGGGTCGACGAAGTTGTAGGACATGCGATCCACGAAGAGCATGTCGCCCGTGAGGATGTCGAAATTGAACAAGTTCTTGCCCGCGGCCACCTGCTTGCCCGTCATGAGCACCGGGCCAAATGGCCCGTTCTTGATGCGACCATCGCGGGCAGCCTTGGCGAAGACCACGCGCCAGCGATCCTGATCCTGCCGGGGCAGCTTCAATTTGGCCTCTTCGGGGAAGAAAGTCTTGAGCATGACCGTCTCGAAACCGAAATCGGCCGGCATCACGACGGACTGCATCGTGTCGCCGACCTGGATCTCGTGCTTGTCGGCGGCGCCCTTCCAGACGCCCGAGCCGAGGATGCCGTCGTCGAGCGTGCGCTGGCGGGAGCGCAGGCCGTATTCGACCTGATTATTCCCGTAGCGATTCATCACAATCGGGATGCCGACTTCACCGGTCGCTTCGGCGGGAATGATATATGTCCAAGTCCACTGGACCTTCTCGAGCAGGCGCATCGGCAGGCTCGGCACCGGCTCATCGGCGGTGCGCACCTCAGCGGTCATGCCGTTGTACGTGGGCCACATGGAGTTTGTCGGGATCTTAAAGGGCTGCAGGAAGAAACTGCGGATAGAGCCGGCCACAATTGCAGCCATGACCACCATCTCGGTGTAGTCGGTGCCGGAGGTCAGCGGGTAGATTTTGCCGCCGTTACGGACCAGCACCTCGTGGAGCTGATTGAGGAGCACCTCGACTTGGGTAAGCTCCATCTTCCGGTCCTTGGCCGCCGCACGGACCTTATCAGCTAGTTCCAACTGCGCGTTAAGGGCCTCCTTCGTGAGGACGTCGGCGCGGTAGAGTTCGATCTTCTCCGAAGCCTCGAGCAAGGCCTTGCCGATCTTGCGGAGCTTACGACGGTAGTAGAAGGACATGGGGAGGACCCGCCCAAACTAACATCCACCGACCCAAGGGAAAGCCCGAATTGGGGCTCAACCCTCGTTCTTAAGGATCTTGATGAAGGCTTCCTGCGGGATATCGACCTTGCCGATCTGCTTCATGCGCTTCTTGCCCTCCTTCTGCTTGTCGAGGAGCTTGCGCTTACGGGAGATGTCGCCGCCGTAGCACTTCGCGGTCACGTCCTTGCCGACGGAGCCAATGGTCTCGCGGGCGATGACCTTCGAGCCGACGGCCGCCTGGATGGCGATCTTGAAAAGCTGGCGCGGCAGGAGCTCCTTGAGCCGCTCGCAGAGATTACGTCCGCGGCCTTCGGCCTTGGAGGCGTGCACGATCGAGGAGAAGGCATCGACGGGCTCCTCGTTGACGCGGATGTCCATTTTTACGAGGTCCGAGGTGACGTATTCGCCGAGCTCGTAGTCCATCGAGCCGGACCCACGGGTGATGGATTTCATGCGGTCGTTGAAGTCGACGAGGATCTCGTTGAGCGGCAGGAGGCAAACAAGGACGACGCGGTCGCCGTCGATGGTTTCGGTGCGCTCGCAGATGCCACGCTTCTCCTGGACGAGCGTGAGCATGTCGCCGATCGAGGTACCTGGAATATGGATATGGGCACGGATCGTCGGCTCCTCGATGTGCTCGATGGCGGACGGGTCCGGCATGACGACCGGGTTGTCCAGGATGTGCTCCACGCCGTCGGTGGTATAGACCTTATAAACGACCGACGGGTAGGTCGAAAGGATGTCGAGGTCGTACTCACGTCTCAGGCGCTCCTGGACGATTTCCATATGCAGCAGGCCGAGGAAGCCGCAGCGAAAACCGAAGCCCAGCGCACTCGAACTCTCGGCGGTGTAGGTCAACGAAGAGTCGTTGATCGCGAGTTTGGCGAGCGAGGTCTTGAGCTTCTCGTAGTCGGCCGTGTCGAGCGGGTAGATGCCGCTGAACACCATCGGGCTGACTTCCTTGAAGCCCGGGACGGGCTCCTTGGCGGGGTCATTAGCGAGGGTGATCGTGTCGCCGACCTTCACGTCCGCGACTTCGCGGATATTGATGACGAGGTAACCGACGCAACCCGGACCGAGTTCGTCCTGAGGCTTCATCTTCGGAGAGAAGATGCCGACTTCCTTAATGACGGAGCGGACGCCGTTGTGCATCATCTCGATGGTCTGGCCGGCCTTGAAGGTGCCCGAGAAAACGCGGACGTAGCTAATGACACCCTTGTAGGAATCGAAGAGGGAGTCGAAGACCAGCGCGCGGTGCTGCGGGTATTCGGACCAGCGGGGCGGCGGGACGCGCTTGATGATCGCAGCGAAGATCTCGTCGATGCCGATGCCGGACTTGCCCGAGGCGAGGACAGCGTCTTGCGCAGGGATGGTGAGGATATCCTCGACCTGGCGACGAGCTTCATCGGGTCGGGCGCTGGGGAGGTCGACCTTGTTGATGACCGGGACAATCTCAAGGCCCTGGTTCATCGCGAGGGTGGCGTTGGCGACCGTCTGGGCTTCGACGCCCTGTGACGCGTCGATCAGGAGCACCGCGCCTTCGCAGGCGGCGAGGGAGCGCGAGACTTCGTAGGCGAAGTCGACGTGCCCCGGGGTGTCGATGAGATTGAGGATATACTGCTTACCGTCCGGCGCGGTGAAATTCATCGTCACCGGGTGGCACTTGATTGTGATACCCTTCTCCCGCTCGAGGTCCATCGCATCGAGGAGCTGCTCCTTCATCTGGCGCTTCTCGATCGTCTTCGTGTGCTCGAGGAGGCGGTCGGAAAGGGTCGTCTTGCCGTGGTCGACGTGCGCGATGATGCAGAAGTTGCGGATGTGGTCTAAGGACACGGTAAAGGGGGAAAGGGCTTAATAGGACTGCGGACGGGGCGCTTGTCCAGCGTTAGCCCCCGCCCGAAGGGGTTTTAGGCGGGAATATCGGCGAACTCGTGCAACGACGCCACCGGGGCCGCGGGCGCGGAGCGCTTCATCATGCCGGCCAGGACGCCACCCGGACCGCATTCGTAGAACTGGGCGATGCCGGTATCGGCCGCGGCCTTGCAATCGTCTTCCCAGAGCACCGAGGAGACCACCTGCTTCACCAGCGCGGCGCGCAGATCGACGGGCTCGGCGAGCGTGCCACCGGTGGTGTTCGAGTAGACGGTGACCTGGGGGCGCTTGAACTCGACGCCCTGCAGGAAGGATTCGAAAGCCTGGCGGGCTGGCTCCATCAGGCGGCTGTGGTAGGCACCCGCGACGACGAGAGGCTTCACAAGTTTGAAGGCGCCGAACTCCTTAGCGCGGGCGACGGCCAGGGCGACCTTCTCGGCGTCACCGGAGATCACGACCTGGCCGGGGCAGTTGAAGTTCGCGGCGTCGATGTCGAAGGCGGCGCAGAGTTTGAAAATCTCGTCGCGGGTGCCGCCGATGACCGCGGCCATGCCACCCTTGGTCTGGTCGCAAGCGAGCTGCATCAGGCGGCCGCGCTCGGCGACGACTTTGAGGCCGGTCTCGAAATCCCAAACACCGGCGAAAGCGTAGGCGGTCAGTTCGCCAAGGGAGAGACCCAGGCAGGCCTTGAGGTCGTTGAGCTTGCCGCGCTCCTTGAGGATCTGGGCGATTGCGTAGCCTTGGACGTAAAGGGCCGGCTGGCAGACACGGGTCTCGGTCAGGAGCTCGGCCGGGCCTTCGAAGCAGGCCTGACGGAGGTCGAAGGGCAGCACCTTGGCGGCGCGGTCGTAGAGGTCCTTGGCGGAGGCCGAACCTTCGTACAGGGACTTGCCCATGCCGACGACTTGGGCGCCTTGACCAGAGAACAGGAGAGCGGTGGACATTGGAAGGAGGGAGGGAAAAAGGGCGGGAGGGTCAATGATGGAGACAAAGACAAGGGGGCATGCTGGCAAGGGGACACGGGGACATGGGGGGAGATGCCAAAAGCATGATAAGGTATAACGGCCTTGCCCACGTGTCACCGTGCCCACGTGCCCCCTCATTCGCCCCTCCTTCCTTGACCACCCCACCCCCGCCCCCTACCCCTAGCCCTTTCTTTCACCATGCCTATCGCCCTTCTCTCCGTCAGCGACAAGACCGGCCTCCTGCCCTTCGCCCAGGCCCTCGTCAAGGAACACGGCTATAAGCTCCTCTCGACCGGCGGCACCTCGAAGATGCTGCGCGACGCGGGCCTGCCAGTGACCGACGTCAGCGAACACACGGGCTTCCCTGAGATCATGGAAGGCCGCGTGAAGACCCTGCACCCGAAAGTCCATGGCGGCCTCCTCTGCCGTCGCGATTCGCACGAGCACCTCGACGAAGCCAAGAAGCACGGCATCGACCTCATCGACCTCGTCGTCGTGAATCTCTACCCGTTCGAAGCCACCGTCGCGAAGCCCAACTGCTCGTTCGAGGACGCCATCGAGAACATCGACATCGGCGGCCCGTCCATGCTGCGCAGCGCAGCCAAGAACCACGCCTCCGTCTCCGTCGTCACCGACCCCGCCGACTACGAGCGCGTGCTCGCCGCCATGAAGGCCCCTGAGACCCTCGGCGAACTGCGTCGCGAACACGCCCTCAAGGTCTTCCAGCGCACCTCCGCCTACGACGCCGCGATCGCCAACTACCTCGAATCCCAGGCCCAGCCCGGCCTCGGCAATGTCCTCGGCCTGCCCTCCCGCTTCACCTCGACCCTGCCCATCGCCCAGCGTCTCCGCTACGGCGAAAACCCTCACCAGCAGGCCGCGCTCTACGGTTCGTTCCACGAAGCCTTCGAACAGCTGCAGGGCAAGGAACTCAGCTATAACAATATCCTCGATATCACCGCCGCGACCTACCTCATCGGCGAGTTCGAGCGCCCGACGATCTGCATCCTAAAGCACACCAACCCGTGCGGCGTCGCTTCGGCGGACACCCTCCTCGAAGCCTGGCACAAGGCCTTCGAGACCGACAAGCAGGCCCCGTTCGGCGGCATCATCGTCGCCAACCGCACCGTCGACAAGGGCCTCGCCGAGGCCATCGCCGAGATCTTCTCGGAAGTCATCATCGCACCAGAATTCGACGCCGACGCCCTCGCGATTTTCGGCAAGAAGAAGAACCTCCGCCTCATGCGCGCCAAGGTCGGCCTCCGCGCCGACACCCTCCGCGAAGTCCGCGCCGTTATCGGCGGCGTACTCGTCCAGGACCGCGACCAGAAGCCCGCCAACCCGCGCGACTTCAAGATCGTCACCAAGCGCGCCCCGACCGCCGACGAGATGACCGCCCTGCTCTTCGGCTGGCGCGTCGTCCGCCACGTGAAGTCCAACGCCATCGTCTACGCCGGCAAGGAACGCACCCTCAGCGTGGGCGCTGGCCAGATGTCCCGCATCGACTCCTCCCGTATCGCGGTCTGGAAGGCAGGGGAAGCCAAGCTCTCGCTCACGGGCTCGGCCATCGCTTCCGACGCCTTCTTCCCCTTCCCTGACGGCCTGCTCGCCGCGGCCGACGCCGGTGCAACCTGCGCCATCCAGCCGGGAGGCTCCGTGAAGGATGCCGATGTTATCGCCGCCGCCGATGCGCGCGGCATGGCGATGGTCTTCACCGGCATGCGCCACTTTAAGCACTGAGTTCCGCTCAGCGGAACTCAGTGCTTAAAGCGCAGGGGACATGCTGGCACGGTGACATGGGGACAAGGGGAAACCGCACCAAGCGAGGCGGACATCTTGCTTCTAGGGGCGGCAATGACGCCTCATCACCCCGTGTCACCGTGTCACCTTGCCCACGTGCCCACTAAAGCTTCACCCCAATCTTCTCCAGCAGGCGGGCGAGTTCGTCGTCGCTGCTGAAAGGAATCGAGATGCTGCCCTTTGTTCCCTTACGGACGACGGACACGGGCGAAGCGAAGTGAGACGCGAGGCGCTTCTGGACGTCGGCGACGACGGTCTGGACGGCCTGCTTGCGATCGGCCTTCTTGGTCGAAGCAAGTTTCTTCACTTCGGCTTCGGTGGCGCGGACGGAGAGCCCCTTCTCAATCACGAGACGGGCGACCTGCACGCGATGGGCGACATTCTCGATGCCGAGTAAAGCCTTGGCGTGGCCGGCGGAAAGCTGGCCTTTGCGCACGTAGCCCTGCAGCTCGTTGTCGAGCGCAAGGAGACGGACGCTGTTCGCGATACTGGCGCGTGGCTTTCCGAGACGGTCGGCGACGGCTTCCTGCGTGAGACTAAAGTCGCGCATGAGCGAGGCGAAGCCGAGGGCTTCATCGATGGCGTTGAGATCGGCTCGCTGCAGGTTCTCGATGAGCGCAAGCACGGCACTGGAAGCGTCGCTGGCCTCGAGGATACGTGCGGTGATGGTCTTCTGGCCGATCAGCTTGAAGGCGCGGAAACGGCGTTCGCCGGCAATGAGCTCGAAGCCGTCCTTCACCTTGCGGACGACGATCGGCTGCATGAGGCCTTCAGAGCGGATGGAGTCGGCGAGTTCCTTTACCTGAGCGTCGTCGAAATCGCGGCGCGGCTGGCGGGGATTAGGGACGATTGAAGTGAGTGGCAGCTCCTGCAACAGGAGGCCCGGAGCCACGGGAGCAGATGAGACGGGCACGGGGGTGGCGGCCGGTATGGCGGGCTTGGCGACGCCACCACCGATGAGGGAACCGAGACCGCGACCGAGGGATTTCTTTGGGGGAGTGGCCATGGGGCTTTGAAAGGGTGATCAGCGACCCGCGGTTTCAGGCTGCGGGACGAAGATATCGACATCCGCTTTCAGGGCGGAAGGCGAGGGAAGGTTATTCGCTTTCAGAATCCATTCGACCTTAGAGCCATTACGCAGGGCGATTTTCGTGACGGTATCGCCCGATTTCACATGATATTTGATGCCGGCCTGCGGAATATCCGAAGGGACACCCGCGTCCGCGGCGGCCGGAGCTTCGGCCTGTGCGGCGGCCTTAACGGCCTTGGCCACGGGCTGCGCAGCGGACTTGCCGAGGGCAGCGTTCACCTGGCGAGTGAGCTCGGCGAGCGCGGCATTCACGTCGGCGGTCTGTTGCTTCAACTTGCGATCGACCTCGGTCAGGGTTTCAGCGCGCGCCTTGGCGAAGGCCTCGTTCTGGGAAGCTGCGGGCGTCTGGCCCGTCTTCTGGCGATTGAGGGCGGTCCGCAGGTCGGCATTTTCGAGCTTCAGTTTCTCAACCTCATTGCGAAGCTCGGCGAGGTCTTGCTGCATCCCGGCGATCTGGGCGTTCTGCGCGGAGAGAGGAAGAAGACCGAGGAAAAGAAAAAGGATGCCGAGACGCATGGACCAAGGAAAACATGCCCAAGGCAGGAGAGCAAAGCGATATGAGACCACAGAGGGACAGGGGCAGGGGTCGGAGCAGGGGTAGTTAGGACAAACCTACTGAAGCCCTTGGTCGCCTGTATTTTCTACCCCTACCCCCACCCCGGCCCCTACCCCTTCAAATAATCTGTATCCCCGCCCTTCCCCGCCCTACCTTGCCCTCCGATGTCCAAGGTTCTGGTAGCCCTCTCCGGCGGCGTTGATAGCGCCGTGGCGGCCCTTCTGCTCAAGCAGCAAGGGCATGAGGTGCATGCCGCCTACTTCCGGACCTGGATGAACGAGGAGGGCCTACCCTTCCCCGGCGAATGCCCCTGGGAGGACGACGTCCGTAACGCCCAGGCCGTCGCCGCGCACCTCGGGCTGCCCTTCCGGATCATCGACCTCGTCGAAGACTACAAACAGACGGTTGTCCAATACCTCGTCGACGGCTACCGCAACGGCCTGACCCCGAACCCCGACATCATCTGCAACCGCGAGATGAAGTTCGGCGTCTTCCTGCGCAAGGCGATCAAGGACGGGTATGACGTCATCGCCACGGGCCACTACGCGCGCCGACGAGAAAACGCTGACGGGACGTTCGACCTCCTCGAAGGCCTCGACCCGAACAAAGACCAGTCCTACTTCCTCGCTCTACTCCGCCAAGAACAGCTGGCCAAGGCAATCTTCCCGATCGGCGAACTGCTGAAGCCCGAGGTGCGCAAGCTCGCTGCCGACGCACAGCTACCCAACGCCGAACGCAAGGACAGCCAAGGCATCTGCTTCCTCGGCCAGATCCCCGTGCAGGATTTCCTCGAGCGGCATATTCCGGACTCGCCCGGCCCGGTTGTGAACGCCACCGGAAAGGAGATTGGCAAGCATCGCGGCCTCCATCGCTACACCATCGGGCAGCGCAAGGGCATCGGCCTGCCCTCCAACACCGATAACGAATACTTCGTCGTCGTTAAAAAGGACTTCGCGACCAACACCCTGCACGTCGCCTTCGACAAGCCGGACGCGCCTTGGCTCTACACCAGCGAAGCCATCGCGCGCGACTTCACCTGGATCAATCAGCCGGTGGTTGGCGAACAGGACATCCTCGCCCGCGTGCGTTACCGCGACAAGGCCACGGCAGCCCGGTTCATCCCGCAGCCTGACGGCTCCGTGCGCCTCCGCTTCGCTGAGACCCAGCGCGGCCTTGCCCCCGGCCAGGTCCTCGCCGTCTACCATGACCGTGTCCTCATGGGCGGAGGAGTGTTCGTCTAAGGGGTAGGGGCAGGGGTCGGGGTAGGGACAGGAGATGCATCAGGCTGAAGACATGATGGCGAGGTGTTCAGAAAACTCCTGAGGGTTGAGTTTTATTTCCTACCCCTACCCCGACCCCTGCCCCTACCCCTCTTTGTTTGCCGCCCTCCTCTTGACCTTCTGCCCAATGTGCGGAGGGTAAGCCCATGCCCGAAGGCTCCGCCGTCCAACGCATGTTCTCCGGGATCGCCTCCCGTTACGACTTCGCGAACCGCGTACTGAGCCTCGGCCTGTGCGTCGGTTGGCGCGAGCAGCTCGTGGCCGCCGCCAAGGCCGCCCAGCCCAAGACCGTCGCCGACCTCGCCACCGGCAGCGGCGACGTCGCCTTCGCCCTGCGCCGCGACCTTCCGCCTGACTGCACGATCGTGGGCTATGATTTCTGCGAACCGATGCTCGAGCTCGGCCGCATCCGCGCGAGGAAGGAAAATATCGCGCTGGAATTCCGGGTCGGCGACTGCATGTCGCTCCCGATCGCGACTGCCTCACAGGACGTGGTCACGATCGCCTACGGCGTGCGCAACTTCGAAGACCGGGCCAAGGGCCTCGGCGAACTGCGCCGTATCCTGCACCCGGACGGCACGCTCCTAATCCTAGAGTTCTCCCAGCCCAACGCATGGTTCCTGCCGTTCCACTTCGTCCACGTGCGCTGCGTGCTTCCGGTGCTCGCCGGAATCCTCACCGGAGACTTCGGCGCCTACAAATATCTCGGTACCAGTATCGCCGGATTCCCAGATGCCGCAGGTCTCGATGCGGAGCTCAAGGCCGCTGGATTCAGCAAGGTGTGCCATAAAAGGATGCTTTTCGGCACCGTCGCCCTCCATCAGGCACAGGCCTGAAAAATTCCTTGCCTTAGAGGCGGGGGGTCGTTTGCTCAAACCCCTCACTACGGGCTCGTGGTGAAATGGATATCATTTCTGACTACGGATCAGACGTTTGGGGTTCGAATCCCTACGAGCCCACCACTTTGAGCGCTAACCGGATTAAAACCCCGGTTAGCTGTATGGGTCGGCAGAAGGTAGGGGCGCCACGGCGTGGCGTCCGCGGGCGGACAGGAAAGACCCGACCCAAGGGGAGACCGGAAACCGGAAAGGATGCTGCGGGCCTATTTCTAGGTAGGGTTGAGCGCCCTCGCTCAACCGCGGCTGACCGAGGCGGTCAGCCCTACCCTCAGACAGACCTCAACCAATCATCCGGCTTCCGGTCTCCCTTTTCGTGAGTTATGCCCCAACCGCTAACCGCCAACCGCTAACCGCTTACACCTTATACTCGTCCGGCATCTTCGTGCCGGAAGGATAAATGTACGCCCGGTCCTCGAAATTACGTAGCTCGACGATCCCGTCGTGGATGGCTTGGACGTATTCCGGATTGATCGGGACCTTCCCGCCGCCGCCCGGGGTATCGATGATCAGCTGCGGGACGGCATAGCCCGTCGTGTGACCGCGGAGTGCGCGGATGATATCGATACCCTTCTGGATGGGCGCACGGAAATGGGTCGAGCCTTCAATCAGATCGCAGGCGTAGAGATAATACGGACGCACACGCATCATCAGCAGGCGATGCACGAGGGACTTCATGACCTCAGCATCGTCATTAATGCCGGCGAGGAGCACCGACTGGTTGCCGAGCGGGACGCCGGCAAATGACAGGCGTTCGCAGGCCGTGGCGAGCTCGCGGGTGACCTCCTTCGGATGATTGGTGTGGATACTCAGCCAGATCGGGCCGTGCTTGCGGAAGACTTCGGCGAGCTCCGGCGTGATACGCTGGGGCAGGAAGACCGGGATGCGCGAGCCGATGCGAATGAATTCGACGTGCTTGATCGCGCGGAGGCGTCCGAGGAGGGCGTCCAGCTTGGCGTCGGAGAGCAGCAAGGGATCGCCGCCCGACAGCAGCACGTCGCGAATCTCAGTATGCTCTTCGATATACTTCAGGCCGGCTTCGAGCTCGGGATGGAAGTCATAGGCCTGCGCGTTGGAGACGAGGCGGCTGCGCGTACAATAGCGGCAATAGGAAGCGCAGCGATCGGTCACCAGGAACAGCACGCGGTCCGGGTAGCGGTGGACGATGCCAGGGACGGGCATGGTGCCCTCTTCGCCGACGGGGTCCTCGGATTCACCGGCGGCGACGTAGGATTCCTCGATGCGCGGGATGACCTGACGACGGACCGGGCAGTTTGGATCCTTGGGGTCGATGAGGTTGAAGAAATGCGGCGTGATCGAGAGCGAGAGCTTGTGCGGGGCGAAAAGGCACCCCTCCCGCTCCTCCTTAGTCAGCTCCAGCATCTCTTCCAACTGGGCTAGGGTCGTGATGCGGTTACGCAGCTGCCAATGCCAGTCGTTCCACTCCGCGGCGGGCACGTCCTTCCATCGGCCTTGGCCGGCATGCCAGTTTTCACGGAGGTCCTGAGGATACATCGGCTAAAAGACCAACTTAACGGTCGGGACGCCCAATGCAAACGGGGAAGTGCCTTGGCCTCAGGCGACCGGGGGACCCTTGCGCCTAAACCAGCCTACGAACGGATGCCACAGTTGGCCGAAGAAGCCTGCAGGCACCTTTTCCGGCACACCGAAATCGCAAGGCATCCGGTCATGCGGCATGTAATAAGTGCCGAAGAGGATATCCCAAAGCGGAAGGAGACCCGCGAAGTTCTTGTCGATCGCCTGCGGATCCTTCGAGTGATGCCAGCGATGGAAGACCGGCGTCGAGATGACGGAGCGGAGGGGGCCGAAATCCCAGTCGACATCGGCATGCAGGAAAATTGCGTAGAACGTGAAGAAGACGGCCGTCCCAAGGGTCGTAGTCGGATCAAAGCCAAGCAATAGGACCGGCGTCGCCTGCGCGAGTTTGTCGACGACTTCGTTGACCGGATGCACGCGCACGCTGGAAAGCCAGTCGAGCTCCTCGGAGCTATGATGGACGGCGTGGAATGGCCACCATCTGCCCGTGTGGAAAAGGCGATGGATCCAGTAACCTGAAAAATCCACGAGCAGGTAAATCTCCACAAACTGGAGCCAGCGCGGCTGTTCGAGCACGGGGCCGAACCCTTTGTACATGCCTGCGCGCAGTTCCTCAGGCGTCGAGACCTGCAGCCACACCAGCATGATCGCCGGAATCACCAAGAGAGCCTTCGTGAGCAACTTGACCAAGCCGACGACGAAAAAGTATACGGTATCCGTGACCATTCCTGGACGAAGCAAAGAAGCCCTGCGGCGATTGCCGAGGATTCTCTCGATAAGATAGAAAACCAGCCCAAGGACTAGGAGCGCGATCAGCTTCTTCGTTAAGTCCATGGGCTGGCTCCGGCCGTTTACTTCTTCTCGACGACCCAGAAGTTACGGTATTCGACGGCGTCGCCGTGGAACTGCAGGGCGAGCGGCATCTTGTCCGCGTGCTTCACGTAAGGGGGATTCTTCTTATGGCTGCTCGGGCCGATGTATTCCGAGTTATCCTGCACCTTCACGCCGTTCATGACGACGGTGATGCGGGCCTTGCTGGCGACGGTGCCGTCAGCATTGAAGCGCGGAGCGGTCCACTCGATGTCGTAGCTGTTCCAGCTGCGGGAAGGCAGGCAGGCATTGAAGAGCGGAGGAAGTTGGCCGTAGATTGCGGCGGTCATGCCGTCGGCGTAAGTCTCATTCTTCCAGCAATCGAGGACCTGGAGTTCGTAGGTCGACATAAAGAAGATGCCGCTATTCGAGCTACTCTGGCTCTTCTTCTTGGGGTCGCTCTCGTAACCTTCGGCGGAACGCCATTCGGCATGAAGGGAGATATCGCCAAAGGTGCGCTTGGTCCGGATGGTGTTGCCGCGGGCGATCATCGCGCCGTCCTTGACGAGCCACAGGGTCGGGGCCGTCTTAGTAGGCTTGGAGTGGGTCATGACATCCGGCTCCCATTCGGTCACGGCGTCCTTGCCGTCAAAAAGCACGATGGCACCGGCAGGAGCGGCGGCCTCGTTGCACTTCAGCTTGGCGGCGTCGGCACGAGGTGGCTGCGGGCGAGTGGAATCATGCACATGCCACTGGGTGCCCGGGATGAGGGGGGTGTCGGTATAGCCTTCGGCGGCGACGAGGCTGGCGGCGGCAAGGAAGGTCAGGAGGGAAGCGAGGCGCATGAGGTTGTAGGGGAAGAGACAGGCTGGCGGGCCATAGGTTCGGGGGAAAGGGGAAATCTTTCTGAGGTTGGGGTGGGGGTAGGGATAGTTGATCCAGCCACCCGCCACCTGGGGCCGCCACCCGCCACCCGAATCGATAACCCCTACCCCTGCCCCTGTTAAATCTCTCTTTTTGCCTCATTTTACCCCCATTTCCATCACTACCCCCACCCCTCCCCCTACCCCTATTCCATTGCCCTCCCCCTCCCCATTCTCCAACTTACGGCCCATGTCCGCGCCCAAGGCCCGCTTCACCCTCGAATTCGAAAAGCCCCTCCGGGAGCTCGAGGACAAGATCAACTCTCTTCGCGCCTCCTCTGAGTCCGCCGGGATGGACGTCTCCAAGGAGGTTAAGTCCCTCGAGGTCAAGATGGAGCAGACCCGCCGCGAGGTCTACGGCAACCTGAACCCCTGGCAACGCGTCCAGCTGGCCCGCCACCCCCGTCGCCCCTACTCCCTGGACTACATCGGCATGCTCTTTGACGACTTCCAAGAGCTACACGGCGACCGCCTCTACATGGATGATGAATCCATCGTCGGCGGAACGGCGTTCTTCGAAGGCCGACCAGTCATGGTCCTCGGCCAGCAGAAAGGGCGCGACACCAAGGAGAACCTCCGTCGTAACTTTGGTTGCCCAAATCCCGAAGGCTACCGCAAGTCCCTTAGCCTGATGAAGATGGCCCACACATTCGGTCTGCCGATCATCACCCTCGTCGACACCCCCGGTGCCTTCCCCGGCATCGGCTCCGAAGAACGCCACGTCGCCGAAGCCATCGCTGTCAATCTCCGCGAGATGAGCCAGTTCGGCGTGCCGATCATCACCTTCGTCATCGGCGAAGGCGGCTCCGGCGGCGCCCTCGGCATCGCCGTCTCGAACAAGGTCTACATCCTCGAGAACGCCTACTACTCCGTCATCTCACCTGAAGGCTGCGCCGCGATTCTCTTCAAGGACCGCGCCCACGCGCCGAAAGCCGCCGAAGCCCTACGCCTCGACGCCCCGAATCTCCTCAAGCTAGGAGTCGTCGACGGCGTCGTAAAGGAACCGCTCGGTGGCGCCCAGGAAGACCCGGCCGCCACCGGCTCTGCTATCCGCAAGACCTTGCGCGACTCGCTCGCCGACCTCTCCAAGGCCTCGCCCGAAAAACTGATTGCGATGCGCTACGCCAAGTTCCGGGCAATGGGCGTCTTCTCGGAGTAAGCCAAAGAAGACCCGAAATGAAAAAGGGGCGCCCCTCGGCGCCCCTTTTTCATTTATCGTAAGCAGGATTGCTCAGCCGCCGTTAGCAAGCACCCGGATATAGCGGGTATAATTACGACCGTAAATATAGACGATACGCTTAAAGTCGGCATCGGGGACCTTCTGGTTGTCATTCAGCATCTGCAGGCCACGCAGCTCCTTGGAGCCATCGGGCGTTAGAACGGTGACGGAGACTTCCACGCCTCGAATCGTATAGGGCATGTAGTTAAATGGCGCAGCGCTCGCCGGAGCACCGAGCGTAAGCCCATCAGGGTACATGCGGTTCGAGAAGACACGGAGACGCCCGAAATAATAGTCCTTAGGGTGAACCGTGCCGGCCGACACCGCGACGGGCGTTCCGGTCTCAGCGTAACGGACAGGAGCCAAGGCCACGGTCGCGGCCGTGGTCGCCGACTTGAAGGCTACTCCATAGCCCCCGATGAGCGGGTTAACGTTATACTTCAGGGTCTGGTCTGAGGCGGCCGGAAAAACCGGGCGGAGGGCCGAGTCGACCCGCTTGACCGGATCATTGATCGTGCCGTTCAAGGCCGGCAGCGAGGAGCTGCACCAAAGGACGATGTTAAGGGCGACCACGTTGGAACCGACGAAGTTCTGTTCATCCATCGTCCAGCAGCTCAAGGTGCCGTCGATTAAGGTCTTGGTCTTCGTACCCGAACTACCGGAAAGCGGAGCGTACTCAGCGACGGAACGTGCGGCGGACCAATAGTCCCACGGCGTCTTCATCGTAGAGGAGACCGCGCCATCCAGGATAACAGGGAGGGCCTCGGCGAAGGTGTTCTCTGGGTCAATCACGGTGCGATAGACGCCGTAGACCTGCTGGATTTTCTCCCCCGGCATGTCGAACGGGGAACGCTGGCCGATACGATACGCCACAGCGCAGACGTCGCCGCGCAGCTGGCGTCGGGTCGTCGTATCAGCGCTCCAACGGGGTCGGTCCTGCGGAGCCGAGAAGAGCATCACAAGCGGCTGATCGATAGGATGGATATTACCGACCGTGGTAACCGTCGGGGGCGCCCCAGTGCCGGTCGGGATGATGATCTCCATCCAGCAACGTCCGTCCGAACGAAGCACGGCGGTCGAGAAATCGTTCTCCATGGCATCCAAGACGCCACGCGCCTCGGACTGGGTCGAAAGATCGGCGACGGCGCGATCATAGACGCGCAAGGAGTCACTCGCGATGGTGACCACCGTCAGGACGATGATGACCATGATGGCCGTCGAGACCAGAACTTCGAGGAGAGTGAAGCCCTTGCGGATATTTCGCTGAATGGTGTTCATCGGCTAATGACGATATTCTGGACGAGGATGGGCTTGTCGCTGCGCGTCTTAAAGACGTCGAAGGTCGTATAGTCGTGCGGGAAAAATTCCGCCACGACCGGCAGGTAGGCCAAGGCGTAGTCGGAAGGCTCCGTCGGCAGATCACTGGACCCAGGAGTGAAGATGACCTTCTCGTCCGGCTCGCTGGTCGTGGCATTGATCTTATAACGCTGACCATTCAGGAGCTTGGAAACCGTCAGGCGGACACGCATCGGGGTGCCAATGACATTACGCGCCGACGCGCCGATCGCGGTGAAGTTCTTGCCGTTGCCGTCAGCGGAAGCGACCTCCATGATCGAGGGATTAGAGGTGAGAGCGTAAGCCGTACCCGAGAAATCACTGGTCGCGGTCACGACCTTGCGCTCATAGACGTATAGCCACACGGCGCTGTCGGTATTCTTGGCTTGAGATAAGAGGCGATAGGCAATGTCGAAATTAGTCGCCGGCTGCGTGGTGGAATTTGGATCCAGTGAAGCGATCCCCTGCTGGATATACTGGGAGTTCGCGGCCAGACCGATGGTGTCCCCGGTCTGATGGTAGATGATGGAGCGCGGACTGTCCAAGGCGGCGACGAGACGTGTGACACCGGATAGGGCGCGGTTGGTCTGCATGATGTCGTCGACCTGCTGGAAGGTAGACCCAAGGATACCGACCAGAGAAAGAATCGCGACGCCGACGATGCCGATGGCGAGCGTCACTTCGACCAAGGAGAAGCCTGGGCGGAGGGGAGAGGGATTACGTGCAGGGGTCATCGGAGAAAGGTCACTTGGCGGTATTCATCTCGTCGGCGTCGAGCGTCATCGTGACGTCGCCATTAGGACGCAGAGAGAGGGCGGCGAACTGGTTGTCGGAAGGGATGTCGATTACGGCCGTGCCGGACCCAGTATTGCGCACGACGCCCTTGGCGATCACGAGCAGCACACGTCCAAGGTGATTGGAGGCGCCAGTATCCTGCAGCTCGACGTAAAACCACTTCTTGGGATTTAAATCGGCCATAGCCGAAAGTGCCGTGGGCTGATTGACCGGTGCATAGGTCATCCAGGGAGGCGAGGTGGCCGTGGAGTCGGTCGAAGTACTGGAGACATTATCCGCAAGCTTGCCAATGACCGTGCGACGGGTGTCGGCGGTGACGGCGAGCGTCATAGTGGTGGCCGTGTCGCCCTTGGGCGGCACAAAGACGATGCCGTTGGGCAGCATCTGCGGGGGCTCCGGCGAGAACCAGAGATAAGGGGTTGCCGAAGTGTTGGTGATTGAAGCCGGATCAGCTCCGGCGAGACCAGTCGAACTCACGCCACCCACGGCGATGACGAACTGACGCAGATGGTTCACCTCATCGTCCGGGTCATTGAGAATCAGCAGCCGGTAACGACCGCCATAATTGACGCCACCCGTGCCCGGGCCGCGGTTCATGAGTGCCATCGCCCTCGCGGTGCGGATGGAGGAGGCGAGGATACGCTGGCCGGCCGGAAGGCCGCCGCCGTCACCAGCTGTCAGTCCAAGAAATAGGGATGAAATAAGCAGGATGATCGAGATGACCACCAGCAGCTCGATTAGCGTGAAGCCCTTGCGGGCGATGGAACGGACGGACATTATTGGATGGCTAGCACCTGGGCGAAATCAGAAGCACCAAGGCCATCGACGGACTCGAAGTCATCGCCAAGGTCTGTGGTATAGATGATAATACGGGCCGGGATACCGGTGGTATCGGCGGCGCCGCGGATTTCTTCGGGCATGGAATCCCGACCGCCTGGGCCAGGGGTGCTGCGAATGCTGGTGTTATTGTCCGTATCCAGAATCACGCGGATTTTGCGGTTACCGAAACGATCGACGAGCATGCTGCTGTCGCTGAAATTATCCGTCCCCTCGAAGTCATCCTTACCAAAAGAGCAGAACTCCTCGGCGTTACGGTTTAGGGTTTTGCGGTCAGTCACCGACAGGGCGGTGCCGGTCGGCAGACGTCCGGAAAGAGCCTTCACAAACTTAAGATTGGTCGAAGTATCCTCGAGCTGATGAAGGCTGTCCTTGGAGGTGTCATAGGAGGCGCCGATGTTCGGATAGAACCCGTAGACCTGCTTATAGCGGGTGATACCGCCGGCCCATTGGGTGAAAGCGGTCGTAGCGGAGGACTGACGTGCCTTCTTGCGGATACCGCCAATCGCCGGGAAAAGCATACCAGCCAAGATGCCGATGATGGCGATCACGGTAAGCAGTTCGATGAGGGTGAAACCGGCACGACGACGATAAGTCATGGGAAAATCGGGGGTAGATTGGGGAAGGGACATTATACGGGCCCGAACGCACGGTTGAACAGTCAAAACCGCCCTCCCTGCCCTCTCAAGCAACCCTTATCTGAGGCAAATAAAGCAACCGACGGCCAGCAAAGTGGGGGCGATGGCCCACAGAAACAGCCGCCATGCCGAGACCCCTCCGTCAAACCAAGGAGAAAGTATCGACTGGCCAGCAGGATTAGGCGCGTTGGCGATAACGGTCAGCCCGCCCCCAGCCAAGGCACCCGCCAGGACGGCATGCCTCAAGGACTCGGCCTCCGCACCTACGGCCGACAAGGCCGGCACCTGCGATGCCAAGTAAGTCACCGCAGCATTATCATTGAAGGCAGTCAGGACGGTTGAGCAGATCAACAAGGCTCCTTCCCCCATCCGGCTGAGGATCGGCGCAATCCACCACCCTTGGACGCCGCCAAGGACTACGAGTCCGGCCAGGAAGAAACCCACGAGAGCCGGCCCACGCAACCCGGGGGCCGGCTGCCAGCGGGAAGTCGCCGCGGTGAATGCCAGAAAGACCAAGAATCCTCCCAGCATCAGGACCGGGCGATGCTCGGTCAGCATGAGGACCGTCCAAACCATGCAGGCGAGATGAAAGACCACGACCCAGGCTGGCATAGGCGGCTCGGCCGACCGCCCCTCCTCAGCGCCCTTAAGCGCCGCGAGTTCGCGGCGGAACCAGAACAGGTAAGCAAGGTTCGAAAGCAGGATTGAGACGAGCGCGGCGACGCCGAAATGCGCGAAGACATCCTTTAGCCCCCAGCCCCATTTCGCAGCGACCATCACGACGGGCGGCGCGGCGAAATGCGTCAGCGAACCACCGACGGACACGTTCACGAACAGCAACGCGAGCGTGGCGTAACGCAACGGCTCGGAGGGTTTCAGCCTGTAGAATTGGGCCGAAAGTAGCATCGCCCCAATCGTCATCGCGGCAGGTTCGGTGATGAGCGAACCAAGCAACGGCGCCAAGGTCAGCACGACGAACCAATGCGCGGCCGCTGATCCGCCGAACACGCGACCGACCCGTCCGAGCAGGCCGGCCGCCAATGCCATGACGGGCTTGGACGCGGCCATGACCATGATCACGAAGACGAACAGGGGCTCGACGAACTTGGACGGGCCGCCCGCCGTCGAGGGAACGTATTCGCCGGTCTCGATATAACGCGCCGCAAACTCCCAACCCTTTCCGGGCCAGCACGCCATCAGGATGAAGAGCACAATCGCCCAAAGTCCGAACACAGCTTCGACCTCGCCGAGCAGATGCAACACCGCGCCCTTGAGCCCGCCCTGCTTCTCGGCGGAATGTGCGAGCCGCGCGATTGACGGACAAAGGAAAGCATGGGCGACGGCGGCGAAGAAGACCAAGGTGCCGACCAGCAGGAAACGGTCGGCCGATATCGCAGTGGCGAGTTCGGACCAGAGCTCAGGCTTAGCAGACATGCCCCACCACACCGCAACACGACGCGATTGGCAATCCCAGCCGAACGGCTACTTGGCCGGGACGATATCGGGACGGGCGCCACCCAGCGCCTTCACAAGATCGACCTGGGCACCGAGACGGTCCAGACGGACCCGGGCGACGGCGACCTGAGATTCGGCCAGCATCCGGCGGGCGGCGAGGAACTCCAGAGGATCCAGTTGACCCTGCTTGCGGCGTTCCTCAGAGATGCGAAAGGCCTCGCGGGCGGCCTTCTCGCGACGGGCGGCGGCCTGCGCCGACGCCATCGTCTCACGGACGTCAGACAATGCGTCGCGCACCTCGCGGAACGCCGTCAGCACGGCCTTCTCGTAGGCCGCGGCGGCTTGATGTTGCGCGGCGATGGCGAGGTCCACCTTGGCGGCGGTGCGGCCAAAATCGAAGATCGGTATGCTCATGTTAAGGCCCAGCATGGAGGTGCCGTTGCCCTGACCGAAGACCGAGGTAAACTCTTTGCTCTCCGCGCCCACGGCGCCAGTGAGTGAAAAGGTCGGGAAGTACGCGGCCTTGGCGTAACCGATACGCGCGTTGGCGGCGACGAGCGCCTGTTCGGCGGCGACGACATCGGGTCGGCGACGCAATAACTCGGCGGGCAATCCAGTGGCCGGAGGAGGCGGCGTGGCACCCTGCGCGATGGCCTGAGATTTCAGAACGAGGTCAGGCGTGCCGACGAGGAAGCCGAGAAGATGTTCCGCCTGCGCACGGGCGCGTCGCGCATCGGACAGCGCGGCCACTGCGGCCGAACGGGCCACTTCGGCCTGGGCAATCTCGTTCGCACCGGCGGAACCAACCTGCGCGCGCTGCTGGATAATCCGCAACTCTTCGTCACGGACGGCGAGGAGCTCCTGCGCGGAAGCCTGCTGGACATCAGCAGAACGAACCAAGGCGTAGGCCTTCACGACCGAAGAGACGACACCTAGCTCGACCTGGCGACGAGCCTCGTCGGCGCTCAGCAGCTGGGCGCGGGCCGCTTCCGACGCACGACACAACTTGCCCCAGAAATCGAGTTCGAAAGTCGTCGAGAGGCCGGCGGTATAATCCTTACGAGTGCGACCGAAGGTCGAGATTGAGGTATAGGCATCATTGCTCACCACATTGCGCGAGACGCTGCCGCCTCCGGTGATCGCAGGCAACTGCGCACCGGCGACATCGGCGAGGCCGGCCGAAGCCTCCTCGACGCGACCGGCGGCAAGGCGGATGTCAGTGTTATTTTTGAGTGCCTGCTCGACGAGTTGGGACAGGCGGACATCGCCCAGTCCGACCCACCAGTCGGAAACGATGGTCGCCCGACCTCCCTTCCCTTCAGGGAAAGCGACGGCGGACGGGAGGGCCGGACGGACGTAATCCGGACCGACCGCGCAGGCGGAGAGCAGGCAGGCGACAAGCGCTAGATAAAAGATCTTGTTCATGCGCGGGGCTCCTTGCGGTCGCCGGTGAGGACCTTGAAGAATAGAGGGATGAAGAGCGTGGCCACAAAGGTATCAAAGAGCATGCCACCGAAGACACCCGTGCCCATCGAGCGGCGGGCACCGGCACCCGCGCCGGCGGCGAGCACGAGCGGAACGACCCCGAGCACGAAGGCCATCGAGGTCATGACAAGCGGACGGAAACGGATGCGGGCGGCCTCAATCGCGGCCTCGGCGGCGTTCTTGCCTTCGTCACGTGCCTTAACGGCGAACTCGACGATCAGGATGGCATTCTTCGCCGCGAGACCGATGAGCGTAACGAGGCCAATCTGGAAGTAGATGTCGTTGGAGCTACCGCGGACGAAGATCGCAACCAACGCGCCGAGGAGCGCGAAAGGTACGGTCAAGATGACGCCGATGGGGAGCGACCACTTTTCATAAAGAGCGGCGAGGATCAGGAAGACCATCAGCAGGGCCATAGAGAAAGCCGGTATGGCTGAAGAGGCCGAACGCTTTTCCTGCAGGGCCTGCGCGGTCCAATCCAGTTCGTAGCCTGGCGGGAGGTTCTCCGCCGCGGTCTCCTCGACGATACGTAGCGCATCACTCGAGCTCACGCCCGGTACGCTCCCGCCGATAACGCGGGCGGCGACGAAGCCTTGATAGCGCTCGATCTGATCGGGACCGTAACTTTCTCGGACGGTGACCAGCGAAGTCAGCGGCACCATCGAACCGTCGTTGGCACGCACATGCACGCGACCGACGTCCTTGAGCGCCATGCGATCAGAGGGCTCTGACTGCATGAGTACGCGGTAGGTGCGCCCGGCGCGGGTGAAGTCGTTGACATACACCGAGCCGATCGTGGTCTGCAGTGCGTCGTAGATGTCGGGCAACGCGATGCCGAGGGCGGCTGCGCGCACTTGGTCGACGTCGGCAGCGTACTGCGGGACGGTCGTTCGGTAGAAGGTGTTGATGCCCGCGAGCTCGGGGCGCTTGCGAAGGGCAGCCAGGAGACCGTCGAGCACCTTGCCGAGTTTGGCGGGATCGTCGTCATCACGCGCCTGGAGGTAGAACTCGAAGCCACCGGCGGAACCGATGCCGCGGATGGGCGGCGGGTTCACGACGAAGCACATCCCCTTGCTGGACTTCGCGACAGCGCCGGTGAGCATGCCGCTCAGCTGCTCGGCGCTGTACTTGCGCTCGTCCCAAGGAATCAGCGGGATAAAAATCGTGCCGGCGTTGGTCTTCTCACCGCCGCCGATGAGGTCAAAGCCGCTGATGGCGAAGGCGTGGAAGACCTCGCTCTTCGGGGCGGGCGTAGCCATGATCTCGGGAACGATCTCCGCCATGTAGGTGCGCGTACGCGAAACGCTCGCGCCATCGGGAAGAGAGACCACGCCGAGGACGTAGCCCTGGTCTTCCGAGGGGATGAACCCGCGCGGGATCGTGCGGATGAGCACGACGTTGGCGGTGAGGATCAGGAGGAATAGGCCTAGCGAGGTCTTCGGACGTTCGAGCAACCAACGGACTGTGCGGCCATGCCACGCGGCCAAGGCATTGAAGCGGGCTTCGAACCAGCGAAGGAAAGCGTTGCCGTGAGGCGCTTCGGCGTCGCGCGGACGCAGGATGAGGGCGCACAGCGCGGGAGTGAGGGTCAGCGCGACGAAGCCCGAGATCACGACGGCCACGGCCACGGTGATGGCGAACTGGCGATAAAGCGCTCCCGCGATGCCGCCCAAGAAGGCGACCGGCAGGAAGACCGAGACGAGCACCAGCACGATTGCGATAATCGCACCGCCGACCTCACGCACCGAGGCGATGGCGGCGTCGAAGGGCGACATACCCTTCTCATGCATGAGACGCTCGACGTTCTCGAGCATCACGATCGCGTCGTCGACGACGATGCCGATGGCGATCACCATAGCGAAAAGCGTCAAAGTGTTGATGCCGAAGCCGAAGAGCCACAGGCCCGCGAAGGTGCCGATGAGCGAGACAGGCACGGCGAGCATCGGAATGAGCGTCGCGCGCCAGCTGCCGAGGAAGAGGAAGACGACCAGGACGACCAGAATACCCGCTTCGAAGAGCGTGTGCTCGACCTCGCTAATGGAAGCCTTCACGAAGCGCGTGGTGTCGAAGGGAATCTCGTAGTCGACGCCGGCGGGGAAGCGCTTGGACAACGTGGCGACCTTGGCCTTCACGGCGTCGGCGACGTCCAGCGCGTTGGCGCCAGGGGCGAGGAAGATACGGATGCCGACGGCGGTCTTGCCGTCGAGCGTCGCCTGCTGCTCGTAGCTCTGGGCACCAAGCTCAAGGCGGGCCACGTCGCGCAGACGCAGCGTGCCAGCGGCCCCGGCGGAGCGGATGATGATCTCGCCGAACTCCTCGGGCGTCGAGAGACGACCGGCGGTGATAATTGGCACAGAGAAGGCCTGACCGTCAGGCGTCGGTTCTTGGCCGAGACGGCCGGCGGCGTACTGGTTATTCGTCGCGCGGATGGCCTTGGTGACGTCACCCGTGGTGACGCCGAGGCGCGACATCTTGTCGGGCTGCAACCAGACGCGCATCGAATAGTCGCGGGCACCGAACACGCCAGCGTCACCAACCCCGGGGACGCGCTTGATCTCGTCGACGAGGTTGATGGAAGCGTAATTGCTGAGGTAGATCGAATCGCGCGTGCCGTCCCGGGAGATGACCGACATCGCCATAAGGATATCATTCGAACGCTTCTTCACGATGACACCCAGGCGGCGCGCGTCGTCCGGCAGACGCGACTCCGCAATCTTCACGCGATTCGTGAGATTGATAATGCAGAGGTCCGGGTCAGCACCTGGCTCAAAGGTGACGTTGATTGTCAGCAGGCCGGTCGCCGAAGCGGTGGAGGAATAATACAGTAGGTTGTCGGTGCCGTTGATCTCCTCCTCGATGGGCGCGGCGACGGTCTTAATCAGGGTCTCGGCCGAGGCGCCAAGATACGAGACGGTAATCGTGGCGACAGGCGGCGCGATCTGGGGATACTGCGCGACGGGCAGCACCTTGAACGCGAGCAGGCCCGCCAACACAATGATCAGCGAGAGGACGGACGCGAAGATGGGCCGACGGACGAAGAATTCCCAGGACATCGGGGTGCTTTACTTGGCGGAAGGAGCGACAGCGGCAGGACGCGGCACGACGGGCGAGCCAGGTCGAATCTTCTGCAGGTTATCGGTGACCAGACGGTCGCCGGCCTTAAGTCCGCTCAAAATCACGGCGGTCGGACCAGCGATTTCGTCGACGACCACGGGGGCCATGACGGCGAGATTCTTGTCGTCGGCGATCCAGACGAAACGGCCCTGCGTGGACTGCATGAGCGTGGCGGAAGGGATGACGAACGCGGCGGGCAAGGTACGGCCGCGCACGCGCACGCGCACGTACTGTCCGGGAAGGAGCACGGCCTTCGGGTTGGCGAACTCGGCTCGCATCTGCACGGTGCCAAGGCGGGATTCGACCTGGGCGGCGACGAAGTTCACCTTGCCGGCGGCGGGATAAGCCGAGCCGTCTGGAAGCAGGATCACGACGGCAGCCTCCGCGGCGGCGGCGGCATCGCCTAGGAACAGGCGAGCGAACTGCTGCTCCGAAAGACCGAAGCGCACCCAGACCTGCTCGCGCTGCACGACGGTGGTGAGCAGGCTTTCGGCACCGGGCGAGACGAGCGAACCTTCAGAACGATTCAGGCGGCCAGTGAAACCGGCGATCGGAGCCCGCACTTCACAATAGGAAAGGTCCAGCTCGGCGGCGCGCACCTTGGCGGCGGCGACATCGCGGGCGGCTTCCGCGGCGGCGGCGGCGGACTTGCTATCCGCGGCCTCCTTGGTGCTTGCGGCATTCGCCTTGAGCAAGGCGGCTTGACGGACGGCCTCGGCCGAGGCCTGCTCGAAGCGGGCCTTCTCCTGCAGCAGCTGGGCCTTCGCGAGCGACAGCGCCACCTCATAGGGAGCGGGGTCGATCTTGAAGAGCAGGTCGCCGGCCTTCACCGCGGCGCCCTCCTGGTAAGACTGCGCCAACAGGATGCCCGTCACGCGCGCACGGACCTCGACCTCGCGGGTGCCTTCGACCTGGGCCGTGACCTCCACAATCTGGGGTACCGGCGCCGGATTAACGACCTGCAGATTGACCACCGGAGGGGGCATGGCCGGTGCCTCGGCAGGCTTGCATCCAGAAAGGACGGCTAAAAGGGAGAAAGAGAGAAGGACCTCGACAGCCCCAGATTTACATACAGACATGTATGTAAATCTATTTGCCCAACCATGGCTCGCAAGACCAAAGCAGAGGCCGCACTGACTCGTCACCGGATTGTTGAATGCGCCCGCCAGGTCTTCAGCCGGGACGGAGTCACCAATACCTCGCTAGAACATGTAGCGAAAGAAGCCGGGGTGACCCGCGGGGCGGTCTACTGGCACTTCCGCGATAAGGCCGATCTCTTCATGGCCGTCCGCCAAGAGACCGGGATCCTGCTTCGCTTCGGCGATTTCAAGTCGGGCGATGCCCTGCGGCGACTCGAAAGCGGCCTGCATGAGGCCCTGCGACGTCTGGCCGAGGATAAGCAGGCCCGCGAGACCTACGAGGTCATGCTCTGGAAATGCGAATATGTCGGTGAGTTCGCTGGCGTCCGTAAAGACCTGATGTCCGCGGGCACACTTTTCCTGACCGAGGCCACCGCTCTCTATGAGGAAGCGGTGCGAGATAAGCTTGTCGGCCCTGAGCTCGACCCGCAGATGGCCGCCCGCGAGACCTTCTGCTTCTACGCTGGGATGATCAAACTCTGGCTGGCCGATGAAGGCGGCCAAGCGATCCGCTCCGAGATCCTGAAGGTCATCACCCACCACATCGAAAGCCGGCGCCTTCGCCGACGTATCCACCCGAAGGCAGTTTGACTGCCTTGGCCCCCGCCCCTATTAAAGCATCGTGAAGGCCTTCCCCGCCCTACTCTGCCTACTCTTTCTCGAGTTAGCCCCGGCATGGGCTGCAGAACCCGACGCCCCTCAGACGTTACCGATTATCTACGATCAGCCAGGAGAGAAATACATCCTGCGGATCGATAACCGCCGCTACCAGTTGCCGTACCTGACCAAGGAAGGAGTCGTGCGACTGATGTCCGCCGCGAACTACCCGCGTACGAAACTTCGCTATGAGGAATTTAAGCGGGCGCTCGAAGACAAGGCGAAGGCCGAAGCGCTCGTGAACCGGGCGCAATCGGCCGTCACCCGCGAGGCCGACCGCGTCTCCCGCCTCCGCCGCAGCCTAGATTCACTCCGCTCCCAAATGGCGGCGGTGCGCAGTCAGTCGCCCGTCGACCTCCGTCAGTTACAGTTCCTGCAGGAGCAGATCCGCAGCACCACCGCGTCGCTCGCTTCAGCGGAAGACCAAGAAGCGAAGGCCCAGGCAAACCTCGACAAAACCAAGTCGACCACGGAGTCTGCGTTTCAGCGCGCCGACAAAGCTCGCGAAGATTTCGTTGCCGCCCTGGACGACTACGAGAAGCCACTCGCCGAGATCCGCACGATCGCAATGACGCACGGCACCGCCCTCTAATTTCTAAGACATGAAGACCTCCACCCTCCTCCTCTCCGCCCTGCTGTGCGCCGGCTCCGCCGGCTTCGCGCAGCAGTCGAAAGAAACCGCCAAGGTGCCCGCCGCCAAGGCCGCGCCTAAGGCCGTCGATCGCTATGCCGTACGCCCGGAAGAGAAAATCTCGTGGCACGACGTCCGTGAGACGGACCTAGAAGGCCGCGCCTTCCCTGATGCCGAGCGTAAGAGCTACTTCGACCGTCTGCCCGCCGAGGCCGACGGCAAGGTCACGCCCGCCGTGTGGGGCCTGAGCCGCGACAGCGCGGGCCAGATGTTCCGCTTCCGCACGGACTCCACGACGATTTACGCGCATTATAAGGTCACCAAGCCGCTACTCGCGATGCCGCACATGCCCGCCACCGGCGTCAGCGGCCTCGACCTCTACGCCCGTGACCGGGATGGCAAGTGGCGCTGGGTGCAGGTCGCCCGCCCCGGCGCGCAGGAGATGAAACTCCGCCTCGCCGATGGCCTAGATGCGGGTGAACGCGAATACGCGATCTACCTCCCGCTCTACAATGGTGTCGAATTCCTCAACGTTGGCGTGACCGAAGGTAAGAAGTTCGAAGGCCTCAAGCCACGCGCCAAGCCGGTCGTGTTCTACGGCACCTCGATTACGCACGGCGCCTGCGCGAGCCGCCCCGGTATGGTGCACACGGCCATCCTCGGCCGCCGCTTCGACGTACCGGTCGTGAACCTCGGCTTCTCCGGTAACGGAAGAATGGATCAAGCCGTCGGCGATTTCCTCGTGCGCATCGACGCCGCCGCCTACGTGATCGACTGCCTCCCGAATATGGGCCCGAAAGATGTCAGCGAAAAGTGCGTACCACTCGTGAAGCAGCTCCGTGGCGCCCGTCCTGACACCCCGATCATCCTCGTCGAGGACCGCCGCAACACCGACTCCTGGCTCATCGCCTCGCGCCGCCAGCATCACGACGATAACCACGCCGCGCTCAAGGCCGCCTATGAACAGCTCGTAAAGGAAGGCGTCAAAGGCCTGTCTTACGTGCCCGGCGATCACCTTTACGGAGATGATAACGACGGTGCCACGGACGGCTCCCACGCAAGCGACCTGGGCTTCTATCGCCAGGCTGACATCTTCGAGCCCTTCCTCAAGGCCGCCCTCGGCCGCTGATTTTTCACCGACCCGCTGGCGCCACGGCGAAATCCTTCCAGATTAGAAGCCTATGCAAAAGAGCTTCCGCTACTACGACCTGATTCTCGGCGCGTTCGTGGCGGTCTTGCTCTGCTCGAACCTCATCGGACCAGCGAAGGTCGTACAGGTGAACTTTCCGTTCCTCGGCCCGACAGACTTCGGCGCAGGCAATATCTTCTTCCCGCTGTCCTATCTTTTCGGCGACATCCTCACCGAAGTGTACGGCTACGCGATGGCTCGCCGAGTCATCTGGGCCGGCTTCGGCGCGATGATCTTCGCGACGATGATGACGTGGGTCGTACTCGCCATGCCGGCTAGCCCGAACGAACCGTTCAGCGCGCAGCTCCAGCCCGCGCTCGTGACGTGCTTCGGCGGAGGCTGGCGCATCGCCATCGGCTCGATTATCGCTTTCTTCGTCGGCGACTTCCTCAACTCGTACGTCCTCGCCAAGCTGAAGGTACGTACGCAAGGCCGCCACCTCTGGCTACGCTTCATCAGTTCGACCTTCATCGGCCAGGGTGTCGACAGCCTGATCTTCTACCCGCTCGCGTTCCTCGGAATCTGGAGCCCCCAGACGCTCCTCGCCGTGATGCTCGCCAACTGGATGTTCAAGGTGCTCGTCGAGGTGCTCATGACCCCGTTCACCTACTGGGCCTGTGCGAAGCTGAAGAAGGCCGAAGGCGTCGACACGTTCGATACCGACACCAATTTCACGCCTTTCAGCCTCAAGCGCTGACCGGCTGCACCCCGTTTAGAGGCCATTTATCCGCCTCCAATCGGGATTTCTGTCATATTATCAGGGGTTTCCGAGGAATCCATTGACAACTCCCGCAGGGACCCGCACAACAACACCAGTCAATTTCACTCAGGTAAGAGCCTCCCTTATAAAGGACGCATCAGTCGCGAGGGCGACTAACGGAATCAGGATTCAAACTCTCCGTACCCGACCCCAGAGTCCCGTAGCTAGGACTCTGGACTTATTTGTCCCGGAAACGGGAAGACAGGCCGCACCACCCGTGCGGCCTGTTTCGTTGTGTCGTGCCCAAGACCGGACTCGAACCGGTAAGCCTTTCGGCGGCAGATTTTAAGTCTGATGTGTATACCGTTCCACCACTTGGGCCGACGTCCCCAAAGTGCGGACGCGCCCCCGATTGGCAACCCGGGAAAGCGGGCAGGATTCGCCTTCGCCTTGCCCTCCCGACCAAACCCGGCTTCCTTCCGCGCATGGATCGCTTAGCCCAGACGTTCGCCCGCTGCAAAGCCGAAGGCCGCCCGGCCTTCGTGAGCTACGTCTGCGCCGGCGACCCCGACGTCGAGACGTCCAAGGCCGTGCTCCTTTCCCTGGCTCAGAACGGCGCCGACGTCCTCGAAGTGGGCGTGCCTTTCTCTGACCCGCTCGCCGACGGCCTGACAAACCAGCTCGCCTCCCAGCGCGCCCTCGAAGGCGGCATGACCTACGACGGCCTGCTCGACGTGCTCCGCGCTGTCCGCGCTGGCACGGACAAGCCGATCGTGCTTTATTGCTATTATAACCTGCTGTTCTCATTCGGACTAGACAGCTACTGCGCCAAGGTCCGCGAAGCCGGCGCCGACGGCCTGCTCGTCCTCGATTGCCCGCCCGAAGAAGCCGACGAACTGATCGCAGCCTCAAAGAAGCACGGCCTCGCCAACATCTTCATCGTCGCTCCAACCACGCCGCCCGCACGCATTAGCCTCATCGCAAAGCACGCCTCGGGCTTCATCTACTACGTCTCGCGCGAAGGCGTGACCGGCGAGCGCTCCGAACTGGCCGCCAATCTTTCGTCCGCCGTCGCCGAGATCCGCAAGCACACTTCGCTGCCCATCTGCGTCGGCTTCGGCGTCTCCACCGCCGCCCATGTTCAGGCCATCGCCAAGGTCGCCGACGGCGTGGTCGTCGGCAGCGCACTCGTGAACGTCGTGGCTGCCCATAAGGATAAGAAGGACGAAGCCGCCGCCGCCATCGGCGCGAAGGTCCGGGAGTTACTCGCTAAATAATTCAAGGGGTGGGGATAGGGGTCGGGGTTGGGGTAGTTAAATAAAACAAGGGGCTCTCTGCCTTTTGTCCTCTCCTACCCTGACCCCTACCCCTACCCCTACCCCTTCGCTATCCTCTAATCCCTTGACCAAGGGCCTTCCCTCCGCACTTTCCCAATGGTCCTAAACTCGTTAGGGCCACCGGAAACTCCCCGCATGGCCCAACAAGACACCTGGACGAAAAAAGACCTGACCGGCATCGAGGAGCTTTCCCGCCCCGAGATCGAACTGCTCTTCCGCCAAGCCGACCAGTTCCTGCCCGCCCTCACGCCGGGTAAGGGCCTCGACCTGATGAAGGGCCGCACAGTGGTGAACCTCTTCCTCGAGCCGAGCACGCGCACCCGTACGGCCTTCGAAATCTCGGCCAAGAAGCTCGGCGCCGAAGTAGTCTCGATCAACACGACGGCCTCCTCCCTCGTGAAGGGCGAGACGCTCCGCGACACGGCGATGAACATCCGCGCGATGGGCGTCGATGCCATCGTCATGCGCCACTCCTCTGCCGGCTCCGCCCGCTACCTGGGCTCAGTGCTCGACATCTCGGTGGTCAACGCCGGCGACGGCGCCCACGAACACCCGACGCAGGCCCTGCTCGACGCCTTCACGCTCCGTCAGCGCTTCGGTAAGGTCGAAGGCCTCAAAGTCACAATCCTCGGCGACATCCTCTTCAGCCGCGTCGCCCGTTCCAACATCCTCTGCCTCTCGAAGCTCGGCGCACAGGTCACCCTCGCGGGCCCCGCGACGCTGGTCCCAGCCTCGCTGAAGGAAGCCTTCCCGCAGGTGCGCATCGTCCATGACCTAAAGGAAGCGCTGAAGGACTGCGACGCGGTCATGCTCCTGCGCATCCAGCACGAGCGCCAGACGACGACCCACTTCCCTTCGCTCGGCGAGTACACCTCGCAGTTTGGCCTCAACGCCGAACGCGCCGCCTGGCTCAAGCCCGAGGCGATCGTCATGCACCCGGGCCCCATCAATCGCGGCGCCGAAGTCGAAAGCGAAGTCGCCGACGGACCCCGCTCGGTCATCCTCGAACAAGTCCGGAACGGCGTCGCCGTCCGCATGGCTGTCCTTCACCTCTGCACTGGAGCCATCAGCCGATGAACCCCGCCGACAACTCCCCTCTCTGGATTCGCGGCGCCCGCGTAATCGATCCCTCCGCTAAGCGAGACGAAGCGAAAGGCGACGTCTTCGCCCTCGATGGCAAGTTCGTTGATAAGCTCTCGGCCGCCGACCAAGCCAAGGCCCGCATCATCGACGGCCAGGGCCTCGTGGTCGCCCCCGGTTTCGTCGACCTGAACTGCCGCCTTGGCGAACCGGGCCGCACGGCTCGCGAGACGATCCGCACCGGCACCCGCGCGGCCGCCGCCGGCGGTTTCACAACGGTCGTCACGATGCCCGACTCGCTTCCCGCGGCGGACAACGTCGGCACAATCCAACTCCTCCGCGAAATCTGCACACGCGATGCCGCGGTGCGCGTGCTCCCGACAGGCACCCTCACCAAAGGCCATGAAGGCAAGGCCCTCGCGCCTCTCGGCACAATGAAGAAGGCCGGCGTGGTTGCCGTCACCGACACGACCTCCGGCGTCCAGAACAACGAGATCATGCGTCGCGCGCTGGAATACGCCGCAATGTTCGACCTTGTCGTCCTCGACCACTGCCAGGATAGCAGCATGACCGAAGGCGGCCAGATGCACGAAGGCTCCTGGTCCCTCCGCCTCGGCCTCCGCGGCCTACCCCGCGCCGCCGAAGAAGTCGTGGTCTCGAGCGACTGCCTGCTCGCCGAACTCACCAAGGCCCGCATCCACCTGCAGCACCTCTCCTCCGGCGGCTCCGCCGACATCGTCCGCCGCGCCAAGGCGAAGAAACTCGCGGTCACAGCCGAAGTCTCGGCGCTCCACCTGCTCCTCACCGACGCCGCGCTGGCTAACTACGGAACGAGCCTGAAGACGAACCCGCCTCTCCGCGAAGAAACCGACCGCCTCGCGCTCATCGCCGCGCTCATCGACGGCACGATCGACGCAATCTGCTCCGACCACTCGCCCTGCACGGCCACCGAGAAGGACTGCGAGTTCGACCTCGCTCCGTTCGGTGCCGCAACGCTCGAGACGGCCTTCTCGGCCGCCCACACAGCGCTCGTCGCCGGCGGCCATGCCGACCTCTGCCTGCTCATCGCCCGCCTCACGCACGGCCCGGCCAAAGCCCTCGGCCTCGAAGCCGGCACGCTCAAGACCGGCGCCCTCGCCGACTTGGTACTCCTCGACACGAAGGCCGCTTGGACACCGACGCACGCAGACCTCTCCTCGAAGTCCGGTAACAACCCGCTCGTCGGCCGCGCCCTCACCGGCCGCGTACGCGCGACGTTCGTCGGCGGTCGTCAGGTCTTCGGCGCCTAAGCGAAGATGGACGAACTCACGCAGTCCCTCGACGCCTTCGGGCTGTGGGACTGGGTGTGTGTCGTCGCGAATCTTCTCACAGCAATCATCGGCATCTATGCCCTGAAGTGCTGGCGAAACCTGCCCGGCAAGGCGGGCACTCCGACGACTCTCATCAGCGACGCCATCATGGGGCTTTGCACTGGGATACTTTCCTTCGGTATCATCTTCGGCATGGTGACGGGTATCGTCTCCCAGGCTTTCTCGACGCACTTTGGAATCTCGCAAGCCCACCTCTTCACCTCGGCCTTCTGCGGCCAGCTCGCCGCGGCGGCATCGATGCTCGCCATAAGTGCGCTCGCACCTCGAACGCTCGACTGGGAACCTTCCGTCGGGACTGATGAGCCTAAGCCCGAAGGCTCGCCGTTACGCCAGGCCCTTCGCGGCTTCAGCCTCCCCCGCGTGCTTCTCGCGCTGCTCTCGATCTTCGCCCTCGGCCTCGCCGCCACGCTCATCTGGAAAGGCTTCCACATCGCCTGGGAACAGCTTTTCCTGCACGGCTGGGCCGGTCAGCCTCCCGCCGATGAGCCGCAGGAGATTGTAGACGCGGTGCTTAAGACTGATGTCGAGTCCTGGCGCTTCGCGACGATCGTCCTAGCGGTGACAATCGGTGCCCCGATCATGGAGGAACTGGCCTTCCGCGGGATGATTTACCCGGGCTTGCTTCGGCTTGGCGCCGTCACCGAACGTCACAGCCGCTGGATAGCGATCGTCCTAACGGGGGCACTTTTCAGCGCCGCCCATCTGAGCCCCTCCGCCGCCCTTCCGCTATTCGCCTTCGGAGCGTTCATGTGCCTCGTCCGCGACCGTTACGGGCTGATCACCTGCATGGCGGTGCACTGCAGCTTCAATCTCTGGAACTTAGTCTGGTTGAAACTGGCCCCAAACGCCTCCACGCTCTGAGACTATGGGAGCCCTCACCACCGCCGCTGACCGTTCGGTCGCCAAGCTGACCGAGGAAGAACTCATCCGTCGTGTGGTCCAGTCCCTTGCCGAAGCCGCTCCGGCTTTTCCCGAAGGCCCTGGCGGCGATTGCGCGCATATACCAAACACCGGAGGCCGCTCAATCCGTGCGAGCACGATTGATTCGGTGATTCTCGGACGGCACTTCGACGCCGCCTGCGATGGCATCCGCGCCGGGGCGAAGCTGGTTAACCGTAATCTCAGCGATCTCGCCGCCGCCGGAGCCGTGCCATCCGACGCCTTGCTCTCGCTTGTGATCGGAGCCGACGTCGACGCGACCTGGCTGACCGACTTTGCCCATGGCGCCGGACGCGCCGCCGCCAAGGCCGGCCTCCGCATCGTCGGCGGCGACATTTGCCGTGGACCGAACGGCGCCTTCATCGGCACGCTCGCCGTCCAAGGCTTTGCCCATCGAATCCTCACACGCAAGACCGCCGCCGTCGGCGACGTGCTCTTCGTCACCGGCCAGCTCGGTGGCTCGCTCTACGGCAAGCACCTCGACTTCTCCCCGCGCCTCGCGGAAGGCGAATGGCTCTGCAGCCACGGCGAAGTCACGGCATGCACCGACCTCTCCGACGGCCTCGCCAAGGACCTACCGGGACTGCTCGGACCCAAGCTCGACGCCCGCATTACCGTAGTGACCCTGCCGGCCTCAGACGCCGCGAAGGCGCTATCCAAGTCCGACGGTAAGCCGGTCCTTGAACACGCCCTGCAAGACGGAGAAGACTACGAACTGCTCTTTGCGGTCAGCGCCGACCGCGCGGACCTGCTCGAAGCCTCCTTCCGCAAGGCCTTCCCGCTTACGCCGCTGACGCGCCTAGGCACGATCGAAGCCGGCACGGGCCTCGCTCGCGACGTCGCCGACGGCGAACCAATCAAGGTTCGCGGCTTCGGCCACTTCGCCTAATCAGAGCGCCTGACGGCGGGCCATGCGGCCTTCATCGACCTCGATATAGTCGAACATCGTGTCTACGCCGGCTTCGGCGGTGAGTCCGTTCTCCTTGAGACGACGCACAAGCACTTCGTTGGCTTCGTCGCGCCATCCACGCTTGGTCATGAAGCCGTTCCAAATCTCGATGTCGTTCGTGGAAAGTTTGCGACCCTTGGCCTCGGCCCAGGCGAGGACCTCGTCCTGCGTGGCGGCGGGATTCTGCAGCACCCAGACGCGGAGCTCGTCGTACTTGATGCCTAGATACTGACAGCAGCGGTCATCGAAGGCCTTGCCGAGATTATTCACGAAGTCGGCGTGCAGCTGGCCGGCGGCGTGCAGGCGAATCTTCGAGACGAGACGGGGCAGATAGACGAAACCACGGACGGCTTCATAGGGGCTGAGGAGACCAGGAACGAGGGGCATGGGTGTGTGATCAGATAAAAGATGACGGATGACAGATGGCAGAGGAAAGCCAAAACCCCGACCCCTTGCCACCGGGAGATAAATGCCTCTGCTTCGCAGCCTGCCAGCAGTTCCCCCTATTCACGGCCCTCCATAGCCTTGCCCTTCTCGCCTCCCCGCCTTTCCTACCCCTACCCCTACCCCTACCCCTTTCCCCACTCCCATGCTCCGCCTCCTCGCCTGGCTCCCTCTCCTCTTCCTGACGGCCTTCGCCGCCGACAAGCCCGCGGCTTACTCGACCGAAAGGTTCGATAAGGATATCGCCGCGTTTGAAGCGGCCGACAAAGCCAACCCTCCCCCGCAGCACGGCGTGCTGCTATCCGGAGCCAGCACGTTCCGACGATGGAAGAACTTCGCCGAGGACTTTAAGGGCTACCCGGTCATCAACCGCGGCTTCGGCAGCTCGAAGACCACCGATGTGCTCGGCTACATGGATCGCATCACGCTGCCCTATCACCCGCGCGTCGTGCTCTTCCACTGCGGCAGCAACGACCTCAACTACGACAAGGCCACGGCAACCGAGGTGGCCGACCGCGTCCGTACCTACTGGCGCAGGGTCAAAGCAGAGAACCCTGACTGCGTGATGATCCTGCTCTCCGTCACTCGTGCGCCCTCCAGGAGGGCGATCTGGGACGAGATGAAGAAGACCGACGCGCTCTTCCAGCAGATCGCGAAGACCGAAAAGGGCGTGAGCTATCTGGACATCAATCCCGCGCTCAACCTGCCTGACGGCGAACCCCGCCCTGGCGTCTATGCCTCGGACAATCTCCACCCGAACGAAAAGGGTTACGAAGGCATCATCGCGATTCTTCGCCCCGCTCTCGACCAGGCCTGGAAAGACACCGCCCCCGCCTTCGCCAAATAAACCACGGCCATTCCTGCCCCAATCCCTCCCCCTACCCCTTTCAATATGAAACTGCTCCTCGCCTGCCTCCTCGCTGTCTCGGCCTTCGCGGCCGACGTCGCCAAGCCCCACGTCCCTCTGGCCCAGCAGCCGCTGCGTATGGCCAAGGACATCGCGGCCTTCGAAGCCGCCGACAAAGCAAACCCTCCGCCCCAGCACGCCTTACTCTTCTCGGGCGCCAGCACGCTGCGCATGTGGAAGAACGTCGCCGAGGAAATGAAGCCCTACCCGGTGATCAACCGCGGCTTCGGCGGTTCCTACACCACCGAGGTCCTCGGCTACATGGACCGCATCACGTTGCCCTACCACCCGCGCGTCATTGTCTTCCAGTGCGGAGGCAACGACGTGAACGCCGGCGACGAGCCCTCCGCCCCGATCGGCCGCATCCGCGAATACCTGGCCCGCGTCCGCAAGGAAAACCCGAACTGCGCCGTGGTCTTCATGGCCACGACCCGCGCGCCTTCCCGCAAGGCCAAGTGGGAGCAACTCGACGAATACAACCGACAGCTCGAACAGATTACGAAGGAAGGCAAAGGGCTCTGGTACGTGGATATCAACGTCGCGCTCAACCTGCCGAACGGCGAGGGCAAGCCTGGGCACTATCTCAAGGATAACCTCCACCCCGACGTCGACGGCTTCAAGGCCATCGCCAAGGTCCTGAAGCCCGCCGTCGACGCCGCCTGGCAGGCGACCGAAGCTGCATTTAAAAGGTAATCGCGGTTAGCGGTTGGCGGTTAGCGGCTAGGATAAAACCTGACCCATCAGCCTGACTTGAATGGGTAGGGTCGGGACCGCGTCACGACATAGAACCGCTGAGGCGACTGCATCGCGCCTCGCAACGGCCTGCCACCCGCCACCCGGGGCTGCCACCAGCCACCTGAAATTTACCCGGGTAGCACTTCGCTACCCGCCAGCCGCCCACCGCTGACCGCCAACACCTGCTTCGGGTGGTTTGCCCGCGACACCTTGTCTTTACCTATACTCCATACTCGATACTCCATACTCTCATACCGATGCACGAACCCTCCGCCAGTCCCGCCGCCGAACGTTTTCCGAACGGGCCGTTCACGCGCTACATGGTCGGCGAAGGGATCTCGATGACCGGCACCTGGATGCAGGGCATGGCGCTTGGCTGGGTGATGACCGAAGTGGTAGTCCGCGACGGACTCCAACGCTACGAAGGCCTCCTGCAGGCGGCGCCCCATCTCGCGAGCGGTCTCGTCATGCTGGCGCTCTTCCGCCTCGGTGGAGCTTACGCCGACCGACACGATAAGCGTTTCATCCTCCAAGTCTGTCAGGTGGCTCAAATCGGCTTCGCCCTTGCGATCGGTCAGCTCGTCGCGCACGGATCCTTGCACACCTGGCACCTCATTGTGGCCGCGGCCCTTCTCGGCATCTCCAGCTCATTTGAGATGCCCGCCGCTGCGGCAATTGTCCCAGAACTGGTCGCCAAAGAGAACGTCGCGAAGGCCATCTCTGTGGATCGCGCGGTCTTCCACGCCACCCGACTGGTCGGCCCGGCCGCCGCCGGCTTTCTTGTCGGACGCTACGGCGCCGAATGGGCATTCTACCTGAACGCAGCATCCTTCTTAGCCCTGATGGTCGCCCTAACCACGCTGCCGAGACGGCCGCAGGGATCGGCCGAAGAAGAACTGAAACGTCAAGGGGGAGCAGGCGAAGGCTTTCGGCATGTGCGCCAGGACAAGCCTAGCCTCGCGATGGTCGCACTGCTCGCCACCAATACGCTCTTCGTCTTCCCGGTCATCATTGTACTGCTTCCGCTCTACGCGAAGAATGACCTCCATGCCACGCCTCAGGAGATGGGATTGCTTATGCTCTGCTCCGGATTGGGCTCGGTCTCGGGCTCACTCCTCATCATGGCCCTTCGCCCGAGCCTTCGCCGCCTCGCCATCCTCACCGGCATGATCCTCGCGTGCGGAGCGCTTGTCAGCCTGAGCCAGGCGCATGACCTCGTCTGGGCAGGCGCCTCGCTCGTCTGCCTGGCGGTCGGGGTCTCGACGCTCGTCGGCCTAGCCAACACGATCGTACAAGAACGCTCTCCCTCTGAGCTGCGAGGGCGCGTCTCGGCCGTCGCTGGCCTGAGCTTCTTCGGCTTCCTGCCTTTCGCTGCGATCATCATGGGCTGGATGACTGACCTCTTCAAATTGCGTAATGTGCTGCTCGGCTCGTCGATCTGCTACGCCGTCATCGGCTTCCTTGTGATGCTCACCGTCGGCAGTAAGGTGACGGGTGAGCGGGAGCAGGAAACTTAAAAGGTAGGGACGTGATTGTCATCACGTCCGTTTGAACCGGTACGCCAAGAAATCAACCGAGGCCAGCCAAGGCCCGACGACTTCCGGCCTCGGAGTCGAACCGATGCGATGGCAATCGCATCCCTACCCCAACCCCTGCCCCTATCCCTCGCGAACTGGTTCGCGTAAAGTGGTGCTCCCGTTGGGAGTCGAACCCAAATCGCCGGCTTCGGAGGCTAGCATTCTATCCATTGAAATACAGGAGCGTGAGGGCTTAAAATCTTCCTAATCGAGGGTTAGTCAACCCTTCCCGAACCGGGCACCGTTTGACTGGCCTTATTTCGCAGGCATGACGCGGTCGGCGAAATCGACATAGCTCTTCCAGTCCTCGAGGAGGATGTCGTGCTTACCAGGGCGGACGTGGTAACCGATGGTCTGGCCGACGGACTTGCTGATGGGCGGGTATTCCTTGGTGCCGAGTCCAGGCAGGCCGAGCACATGGTAGACGGGGTCGGTGTGCACGGCGCCGAGGAACTCTCCGACAGGATCAGCCCAGCTGTCTTCCGAAGCGCTGGCGACGTAGAGCGGGCGCGGCGCGGAGAGCGCGAGCAGGTAATGGGCGTCGAGCGGGAGCTTATCTTCGTGTTCGGAGAAGGTCTCGAAGCGCGCGGTAAACCAATGCGGGAAACCGCGGCCAGGATAATGGCCGGTGATGACACCGACGGTCTCGCCGAAGATGCGCTTATTGAGCGCGGCACCGCCGCAGCCGGAGTCATTGGAGATCACGAACGCGAAACGCTGGTCCTGCGCGCCGGCCCAGAGCGATGCCTTCCCGAGACGCGAATGCCCATGCACGGCGGCGCGCTTAGCGTCGACGGACGGCACTTTCTCGAGGACGTCAAGCATGCGCGAAAGCCCCCAAGACCAACAGCCTATGGCGGCCCAATCGCCGTCCTTCCACTGGGTGTTCATGCCATCGGGCGAAATCGCCGCCCGGAAACCACTCTTCCACCCCTCGGGATGGTCAGGCTCGAAATCACCATAATAAGCCGTGGCGGAAGCGTAGCCCCGATCGATGAGCATCTCGAACTCCCAGCGACGCGCCTGACCACCCCGCAAGGCCGGGTCGGCTTGGGTGGTGCCCTTCAAAGCCCACGGCTTTGAGACCCAGCTCGAGGCGACGAAGACCGCCGGGTCTTCGGTGGTGGTGTGATTGCTACCGAAGTTGAGCCCTACGAAGACAGGGGCGGGACGCTTCGCCGCATTGGGCACATAGAGCAGCATGTCGAACGACGGGCCCTTCTTGCCGATGGGCCAGACCTTGAACTGGGTGCGCGTGGCCTTGCCGCCGAAAGCTTCTTTAGACTGTTCACGAATCTCAACCGCCGCATCAGCCTGTAGTTTCGAGGTATCCGGCGTGCGCCCGAACATATTCTCTTCGACAAGACGAAAGACCTCCGGACGGCGGACCTCGTTCCACATCTTCGCGTCGTTCACCTTGCGGCCGTCGGCGCAGACGAGCGGATCGGGTAACGTATAGGGCGGCACCTTCGACTCTTCGGAAATGGTCGGTGGAATCGCGGCTAGGAGGAGCAAGGGTAGCAGCATGGCGCGACTATGCGTGATTTGGCGGCTCATGGGAGCCAAATCACGCATAGTCGCGAGGGGACACGGGTTTCGCTGGCACGGGGACAAGGTAGGGTCGGGACCGCGTCACGACATAGCTGTAATTGGGTAGGGTCGAGCATCCCTGCTCGACCGCGGCCGACCAAGGATGGTCAGCCCTACCTCGAGACATAGCTCAAAGGGAAACCGGATAGTTAGCTGGGGTAAATGTCCGCAGCATACATTCCGGTTTCCGGCCTCCCCTTGAGTTAAGCCACCCCGTGTCCCCGTGTCCACGTCCCACGTGCCCACTCGCAGCGTCAGCCGCGCTCACCTCTCCCAGATTTCAAACGCGTACTTCAGCCCCTCATACTCACCCTCCTTCGACGAAACGAGTTTCGTAAAATAACGCTGCCAATCAGAGGGGAAGAAACGGTCGCCGTCAAAGTCGCGGTCAATGCGGGTGATGAGGAGACGTTCGCACAGCGGCAGGCCTTCGGCATAGATGCGCTCACCACCGGTGATCCAGGTCGGCCCCTGCCACTGGTCCATGCGCTCGGCGATAATGATGGCCTCGGCTAGGGATGTCGCCTGCTCGGCACCGGGAAAGGATTTGGACGGATCACGCGAGACGACCACGGTACCCCGCCCCGGCAAAGCCTTACCGAGTTCGGCGTAGCAAGCCGGTCCTTCAATCATGACACCCCCAGCGGTCCGGTCCATGAACCAAGCCAGGTCTTCGGGAATATGCCAAGGAAGCCTGCCCTCCATGCCGATGACCCCGTTACGGGCCACGGCAACGATGCAATGAAGGGGCTTAGGCACGGCCCAAAGGGATGTTAATAACCCCGCCGGACGCAAGCACCAGGGAAGGCTTGGACTGATTGACACCCGCCGAAAGACTGGGGTAAGTTGACCGAATGATTACCTGGCTCCAGAACGCCACCGGCAAGCACCACCGCATAATCTTTGGATTCCTGCTCGTGGTCATCGTGGTCTCCTTCGTCTTTTACGGCTTCGCCGGTCGCGGCGCACTCCGTGGCTCTGGCTCCTACATGTATCAGGGCGTCGACCTAAACGACCCAGCCGTACGCTCCCGCTTCCGCGACGCGACCTTCTTCGCACAGATGACCGGGCAGCGCATGGACAACAACGGCCTCGTGCAGCGCGTCGCTGAACTTAGCCTCGCAGACTCCCTTGGCATCCCCTCTCCCTCCGACGTCGAGATCCGCCGCGTCGCCCGCGAGATGACCACCTCACCCGACGGTAAGAACACGGATGGTCTCGATAAGTTCCTGGAGTTCGCCGCCAAACAGCTGGACACTTCCGATCTGGCAACCCGCGCCCGTTTCGAAACCTACATCAAGGATACCTGGCGCATCCAGAAAGCCATCAGCACCCTCGCCGGCACCGGCCACGCCACCGCCAGCCAGATTAAACGCATCCTCGAGCGCGAACGTGCCAAATGGACCGTCGACGTCGCCACCTTCGCCGCGGCCGGCTTCAAGCCCGAGGTCAAGGTTGACGAAGCCAAGGTGAAGGAATCCTTTACGGCCAACATCGAAAACTACCGCCTGCCCCCGCAGGTCGCCGTCACCGCCGTCACCATCGCCCCCACCGTCGCCGACACCGCGCCGGTAACCGACGACGAAATCATCAACATGGGCTATAATCAGGCTGAGAAGTTCAAGTTCGAGACCGGCAAGGTCAAGGAACAGGCCCTGGCTAAACGCGCCGAGCTCGAGAAGCTCGTCCGCGCCGACCGCGCGATTACCAACCTCGCCGGACAGGTCTCCGACGAACTCGCCGAGAAGTTCGCCATCGATGCCGCCAAGGCCGACAGCAAGGAGCTCGCTGCCTGGATCAAGGCTAAGAACGCCAAGGTAATCGTAATTCCCTCCTTCGAAGTCATCAATCCTCCCACCGTCGCCAAGGTGCCTGCCGAAGCCTTGCGCGTCGCCGGCGAACTCACCGAAAAGGAATGGCGCACCGAAGTCTACCGCTCCGAAGAAGGCGCCACCTTCGTCTTCCTAAATAAGCGTACCGCCGATCGCCTCCCGACCTATGACGAAGCCAAGACCAAGGCCGTCGAGAACTGGAAGAAGTCCCAACTCAACCGACTCCTCGCCGACGAAGTATCCAAAGTTGGCAAGGCCCTCCAGTCCGACGTCGCCGCCGGCAAGACCTTCACCGAGAGCGCCAAAGCCCATAAGCTCGCGCTGACCTCACCCGAAGCCTTCTCCGTTTACTCCGTCCCCGAAGCGCTCAACGGCGCCAACGAGAACACTGGCCTCCTCATCGAAGCCGCCGGCGTAGGCAAGCTGACCTCCGCCATCCGCGTGACGAACGGAGACTACGTCTTCATCCGTCCAGCCAAGAGAGATCTACCCGAGGACAAGACCGGCGCCGAAGAGAGCCGTCAGTTCGTCCAGCGCGTCTCCCAGCGTAACGCCTACTTCACCGGCATCGGCCTGATCCAGGACATCATCCCGGCCCCCGTCCAAGCCAAGTAAGGGAGTCTTAAGGCCCACTGGAACCCCTCCGGAGGCCTCCTCCCGAGGGGTTCTTTATTTGGCCCCGATTACGGCTTTACCAACCCCTACCCCAACCCCTACCCCTTTCCCTATCCAAATGTCCCAGGTCCGCGTCCGCTTCGCTCCCAGCCCTACCGGCTTCTTCCACATCGGAAGCGCCCGGACGGCCCTATTCAACTGGCTCTACGCCCGCCACACGGGCGGTAAGTTCATCCTCCGCATTGAGGACACCGACAAGGAGCGCAACTCCGAGGCCTTCCTGAAGGTAATCTTCGACTCGATGCGCTGGCTCGGCATGGATTGGGACGAAGGCCCCGAGGTCGGCGGCGACTTTGGACCGTACTTCCAGTCGCAGCGCACGGAACTCTATAAGGCCAAGCTCCAGGAGCTCGCCGCCAAAGGCCGCGCCTACGAGAAGGACGGCGCCTGGTGGCTCCGTCTCGAAGGCGCCCGCTCCGCCGCCTACGACGAACACCTGAAGAAGGATTACGAGAAAGTCGACGCCGCCCCGATGGTACTGCACGACATGGTCCGCGGACAGGTCGCCCGCGTCGAAGACCGCGACTTCGTGATCTTCCGCTCCAACGGCGAACCGGTCTTCCACTTCGTCAACGTCGTCGACGACATCGAGATGCAGATCACGCACGTGATCCGCGGCGAGGACCACCTCTCCAACACCTCGAAGCACCTCGAGCTCTTCAAGGCCTTCGGCGCCAAACCGCCCATCTACGGCCACATCCCGCTCATCCTCAAGACCGACGGTCCCGGCAAGATGTCCAAGCGCGACAAGGGCGCCCTCATCGAGGAGTACCAGCAGCGCCGCTACCTGCCCTCCGCCGTCCGTAACTACCTCTGCCTGCTCGGCTGGACGCCCGCCGACGGCAAGGAAGTGCTGCCAATCGAAGAGATCATCAAGCAGTTCGAAATCTCTGCGGTGCACCAGTCCAACGCACGCTTCGACGAGCGGAAGATGTCGCATATCAACGCGCAGACGCTCCGCGGCCTGCCCGCCGCCGAATTCGCCACGCTCGCCCGCCCGATCCTGCTCGAGACCAAAGTCATCGACGCCTCAGTCTCCGATGCCCGCCTCACCGAGGTCCTCGGCATCGTCCAGGAGAAGGTGACCTCCCTCGAACACTTGCCTGAGTTCATGGGCTTCTTTTTCACCGCCGACTTCAAGAAGGACGAAGGCGCGATGGCCAACCTCACCAAGAAGGGCGGCGACCCAGTCGCCCGCATTCGCGAGCTCTTGCCCACCCTCGAAGCCGCCGCCTGGACCGAGCCGGCCCTCGAAGCCGCGTTCGCCGCCGTCGGCGCCGCCCACGAGCGCAAGCCCACCGACTACTTTGCTCCGGCCCGCTTCGCGACTTCCGGTCAGGGCGGTGGCGCCCACCTTCTGGGCGTCCTCCGCGTCCTCGGACGTGATACCACCCTCGCCCGCCTCAAGGCCTTCATCGCTTAATCCGCACATGTCTTCCGAATCCCCTGCGCCGGCGGCCCACCGCCACTTCATCCAGCAAATTATCGATGCCGACCTGGCCTCGGGTAAGCATGTCTCCGTCGCCACCCGCTTCCCGCCAGAGCCCAATGGCTACCTGCACGTCGGCCACGCGAAGTCTATCTGTCTGAACTTTGGCCTCGCCCTAGAATTCAAAGGCCGCTGCCACCTCCGCATGGACGACACGAATCCGACCAAGGAAGAGGTCGAATACGTCGACTCGATCAAGGAGGACGTCCGCTGGCTGCGCTTCGACTGGAACGAGCACTATTACCAGGCGTCGAACTACTTCGAGCGCATGCACGCCGACGCCATCAAGCTGATCAAGCTCGGCAAGGCCTACGTCTGCTTCCTCTCGCAGGACCAGATCCGCGAATTCCACGGCGACGAAAAGACGGCCGGCAAGCCGAGCCCGACCCGCGATGCTTCCGTCGACGAGAACCTCGCGGCCTTCGATAAGATGACCCGCGGCGAGTTCGACGAAGGCAAGGCGGTACTCCGCGCCAAGATTGATATGGCGTCGCCGAACATGCACATGCGCGATCCGGTCATCTACCGCATCCGCAAGGCTCATCACCACAACACTGGCGACAAGTGGTGCGTCTACCCGATGTATGACTACGCCCACCCGCTCGAGGACGCGTACGAAGGCATCACCCACTCAATCTGCACGCTGGAGTTTGAGGTGCACCGCCCCTTCTACGACTGGCTCCTCCGCACGCTCGATACTCCCGCCAAGCCGCAGCAAATCGAATTCGCCCGCCTCAACCTGACGTACACCGTCATGTCCAAGCGCCGCCTGCTCGAACTCGTGCAGGAGAAGCGCGTCTCCGGCTGGGACGACCCCCGCATGCCGACCATCTCCGGCATGCGCCGCCGCGGCTACACGCCCGCCGCGCTGCGCAAGTTCTGCGAGACCATCGGCATCACGAAGAACAACTCCCTCTCCGACGTCGCCCTCCTCGAGCACGCCGTGCGCGACGACCTCAACAAGTCCTCCTCCCGCTTCATGGCGGTGCTGGACCCGGTTCGCCTCGTCATCGAGAACTACCCTGAAGGCCAGGTCGACGAACTCGACGCCGTCAACAACCCCGAGGACCCCTCCGCCGGCACCCGCAAGGTGCCCTTCTCCAAGACGCTGCTCATCGAACGCGCCGACTTCATGGAGATCCCGGAGAAGAAGTATTTCCGCCTCACGCCCGGCCAGGAGGTCCGCCTCCGCTGGGGCTACTTCGTAACCTGTACCGGCTGCAAGAAGGACGCCGCCGGCAACGTCATCGAAGTCACCTGCACCTACGATCCCGCCACCCGCGGCGGCGACGCCCCTGACGGCCGCAAGGTCAAGGGCACCATCCATTGGGTCTCTGAAAAGCATGCCGGCGACGTCGAGGTCCGCCTCTACGACCGCCTCTTCGCACACGAGGACCTGAATGACATCCCCGAAGGCACCGACTGGCGCACCCTCCTCAACCCCGGCTCGCTCAAGACGATCCGCGGCTTCGTCGAACCCGCCCTCCTCGCCCTCGCGCCGAGCACCCGCGTGCAGTTCGAACGCACCGGCTACTTCTGCGCCGACGCCAAGGACTCCCAGCCCGGCAAGCCCGTCTTCAACCGCACCGTCGGCCTGAAGGACTCCTGGGCGAAGGCCGTCGCGAAGTAAGACAGGGACACGACGGCGTCGCGTCCGATCGTCGTGCGTCATGCCTCAAGGTAGGGCGGGCTCTCCGAGCCCGCCGATACATGCATACACGGACGGCTCGGAGAGCCGTCCCTACCATCCCCCTGCCCCAGCCAGCCGGCCCTCCAATCAATGATTAAACTCATCCTACCCCAACCCCTACCCCTGCCCCTACCCCTACCTTAAACACCCTTGACCCACCCCCTGCCCTCCCTTTGATGCACCTTCTAGCTGGTAACAAAGGAGAGGTGGCAGAGTGGTCGATCGCGCTGCATTGGAAATGCAGTGTACCGCAAGGTACCGAGGGTTCGAATCCCTCCCTCTCCGCCAGCTAGACTTAGCCGACAGACTTGCCTTAGCGTTAAGCCTGATAGGCCCGTTTAAGCCCACAGGAGGGATGAGAACCCAGGGTTCGGTGAAGGCCGCAGGCCGAACAGGCAATCCGTCAGGATTGGGGCGAAGCCCCGCAGCGTAGCGGAGCCAATCCCTCCCTCTCCGCCAGCTAGACAAAAGCGGTGGGATACGTCGTTTAAGACCCGAGCTAATCGGCTAAACCCAAAGAACCATTGAGGGCGGGCGGGGTTAAGAGTTATGTAGCCTCTCCGCATGAACCCCGCCGTCCGGTGCCCCCGTCCCACCCCCCTCTGGGCCATACTGTGCATGCTGCTCAGTGGCTGCGCCAGCTACGTGCCCAAGGATCTCAATCCGGCAACCTCGGCGGCCGACTTTGACGCACGCTCCCTCGCCGACCCGCAGCTCGCGACCTTTATCGGAAGACATGGACTCAAGCCAAAAGGCGACTGGGATCTCGATCGCCTGACATTGGCTGCTCTCTACTTTAGTCCAGAACTCGCCATTGCCCGCGCCGAACTGGCGGGCGCCGTAGGCGATACAACAAGCGCCGCGGAATGGCCAAATCCTTCGTTCAATCTTTCTCCAGGATATAATACCGATGCGGCTCCCGGTCAGACGCCCTGGATCCTCGGATACACGCTGACGATTCCGGTCGACCTCTCTGGCCAACGTTCACATCGCCTGCTCGCCACCGAGAAGCGCCAGGAAGCCGCGCGCTTCCGTCTCGCCGTCGCAGCCTGGACGGCGCGATCGGCCGTCAGACAGACTTTGTCTGAGATGCATACCGCGGAGAATTCGGCGAAGGCATGGCACGCCTTGCTACCCGCACTGGCCAATGCGCGCAAGGCACTCGCCGCTCAGACCGCCGCCGGCGAGAGCTCTGCCGCGGAGTCGGCACAGGTACGCCTGACCCTCGATCGGGCCGAACTGGCATCCCGTGAAGCCGATCGTGCCCGTCTCAACGCCGCTTCGCGTCTCGCCGAAACCATCGGTATCCCGCTTGCCGCCCTCAATGCGCAGCCGCTTTCCTTCCGAGGTCTCGGTAGCTTCGGCCGCCCTCCCCGCATCGACCAAGCACGCCTTTGGGCCGCCCAGCACCGCGCCGACCTGCTTGCCGCACTCTCCGAGTACTCCGCGACCCAGGCTGACCTACAGGCTGAAATCGCCCGTCAATATCCTGACGTCTCCATCGGGCCTGGCTACCAACTCGACCAAGGCGAAGGCAAATGGTCGCTGGGACTCGACGTCTCACTGCCTTTGTTTAATCGCAACGGCGGCGCAATCGCCGCGGCCGAGGCCAAACGCTCCGCCGAAGCGGCCAAGTTCCAGGCCCTGCAGATCAAGATCCTCTCTGACGTCGATCGCACCGTCGGAGCCTACGCCGACTCCATAGCCGACTTGGCCACGCTAGGACGAATGGATGCCGACTTGATCGTCGCATCCAAGCATCTGGCCGCCCAGGAGAAAGCCGGCGAAGTCTCCGCTCTCGAGGCCGCACGTCTGCTGATGGAACAGGCCGATGCGGTCGTCTCTGCCCAAGCCGCCCGACAACGCGCTGAACAGTCTCTCGCCGCGCTCGAATCCGCCGTGCAACGTCCGCTGCGCCTCCTCGAATCGGAGCCGACAGAAAAACCGGCCAGACTTTCCAAGAAAAAATGACCCTCTCTATGAAGACTATCCTGCTGATTGCCGCGCTCACGCTGACGGCGAACCTCCGTGCCGAAGAAGAAAAGAAGGTGGAGACGAACGTTGCCGTCCAGGTGACGAAGATCGTCAAGACGACCCTGCACGCATACGCCAGCGGCTATGGCACAATCGAAACCTCTCCGACCGGCGGTGCCCGACTCGCCGCAGCCTCGGCTGGCCTCGTCCAGAAGGTTCTGGTCACGGAAGGCGCCAAGGTCGCCAAGGGCGACCTGCTCGTCCAACTCGATGCCCGTGCGGCCGACGCCTCGGTGGCCAAAGCCCGTGCTTCGCTCTCGGCCGCCGAGAAGGCCCATGCCCGCCAGCTCGCCATGAAGTCGGCCGGTGGCACTTCCGAACGCTCTTTGCTTGAAGCCGCTGCGACGCTCGCCCTCGCCCAAGCTGATCTCGCCTCTGCGGAACTCGCCCAGACCCAGCTCTCCATCCGGGCTCCGCTCGCCGGCGTCATCGGCCGCCTCGCGGTCCGTCCGGGTGAATGGCTCGACCTCGGCAAGGATGTCACGGAAATCGTCAACCCAGCCGACCTGATTGTTACCACTCAGATTGCTTCCGCTGACGCGGGCCTACTCCACCCAGGAGTCGAGGCCTTCGTCTTTACCAAGCTCGGCGAATCGGAAAAACCCTTCGCCCAAGGCAAGGTCATCTCCATCTCCCCGCTTATCGCCAAAGACAGCGATAGCGTGGCAGTCCGCGTAAGCCTAGGCGCCGAGGCCGGCCGACCCGGCCAGCTGGTACTCGTCCGCATCGTCACCTCTTCCAAGGAAAGCTGCCTTGCGGTGCCGGTAGAATCGGTGATCAAGGCTGACGACCAAGAGACGATCTCGATCGTCGTTGGCGGTGTCGCGAAGCAAAAACCAGTGAAGACCGGACTGAGTGACCGTGGTCTCATCGAGATTTCCGGCGCAGGTATCGCCGAAGGTGATGACGTCGTGACTACCGGTGCCTACGGCCTGCCGAAGGAAACCAAGGTCAACATCCTCGCCCGCTAAGACGCCATGAGCAGCTCCCCAGGAGAAGAAGGATCGGCAATCGGACGCTTCGCCGTACGTCATGCGCTGGCCATCGTCTTCATCACGGCAGCCCTCTGCCTAGCCGGCCTCTACTCGGCCCGCAATATGCCATCCTCGGTCTTCCCCAAGACCGACTTCCCTCGCTGCGTCATCCTCGTCGACAACGGCGTCATGCCCGCCGACGAGATGATGTCCACCATCACCCGCCCCATCGAGGAGACGATGAAGGACATCCCGGGCGCGGTCTCCGTGCGCTCGTCGACCGGCCGTGGCTCCGCTGAGATCAACGTCTTCTTCGACTGGAAGACGCCGATGGAACAGGCCGAACTCTACGTGAACAGCCGCCTGTCGCAGATCCGCGCCACCCTGCCAACTTCCGCCACCACCACGGTCTGGCGCCTCACTTTCACGGCCTTCCCCATCACCGGGATCAGCCTCACCAGCCCTACGCGCGATACCTCCGCACTCTGGGAGATCGCACGATATGACATCAAGCCGCGCTTCCTCCGGATTCCCGGCGTGGCCCGCGTCGATATCGTCGGCGGTCGTGCCCCCGAATATCAGGTCGTCGTCGACCCGATCCGCCTCACCGCCGCCGGCCTAACCTTCGCCGACGTCGCCAACGCCCTCAATGCCAGCAACACGGTGTCCCCGGCCGGACTGCACGAGGAAGACCATCTGCTCTACCTGACCGTCGTGGACGGCCGCCTCAAGAATGCCGACCAGATTGCAGCATTGACGGTGGCCGCACCCGGCGGCCACCCGATCCGCATCGGTGACTTCGCACAGGTCCGACGCGGACCAGAGCCCATCTACAACGTCGTGACCGCCCAAGGGGTCAACGCCGTCCTCCTCAATGTCCGCAGCCAGCCCGACGGAAGTACCTTGGATATCGCCGACGCGCTCCGTGAAGAGATCGCGCACCTTCGCTCGGTCCTGCCCGCCGACACGCGTCTCGATTTCTATTATGACCAATCGGTGCTAGTCCGCTCCTCCGTCGGCGGAGTCTGGGAATCCATCTTCTTCGGTCTGATTCTCTCCGTGGTCATCATCTACCTCTTCCTGCGCGACTGGGGTACCACGCTGACCGCGGTGACCGTCATCCCGGTCGCGGTGCTGATGACGCTGGTCGTAATGTACCTGCTCGGGATGAGCTTCAATCTCATGACCTTGGGCGGCATCGCCGCCGCCATCGGGCTCGTCATCGACGACGCCATCGTGGTCGTGGAATCCATCCACGCCCGCATCATCAAAGGCGGCGAACGCCTCGCCGCGATCCGGGACGGCATCGGGGACATCATCGCGCCGCTGATTGGCTCGACCCTCACCCCGGTCGTCGTCTTCATCCCGCTGGCCTTTCTGGACGGACTCACCGGGGTCTTCTTCCGCGCGTTGGCCCTGACGATGGTGTCCGCGTTGCTCACCTCCCTCTTGCTCGCCCTTACGCTCACCCCAGCCCTCGCGGGGTGGTTCGTGCGCCAACCGAAGGCTGCGACGACCACCGAAGAAAACGGCCTACTAGGCCGCTGCATCCGAATCTACGAGAATACCGTCCGGCTCGCGCTCCGTCGCAAGGGATGGACAATCAGCCTGTGCGGACTGGTACTGCTGGCCACCGCCTTCCTCTATCAACGACTGCACACCGACTTCCTTCCAGAGATGGACGAAGGCGGCTTCGTTATCGACTATTTCACACCGCCGGGCACTAGCCTCTCCGAGACCGATCGCCAACTCCGCGAAGTCGAAAAAGTCCTGCGCTCTACCCCGGAAGTCGAAGGCTATTCTCGCCGGACTGGAGCTCGCCTCGCGCTGGCAATCGCAGAGCCTAATACGGGCGACTTCCTGGTGAAGCTGCGTGACGACCGCACGCGCTCGACGGAAGAAGTCCTCGACGAAGTCCGCGCCAAGGCGCACGAAGTCGCCCCCGGCGTCGACTGGGACCTTCACGGCATCCTCGGCGACCTCATCGGCGACCTCACGTGGTCGCCCAAGCCGATCGAGGTGAAGATCTTTTCGCCCGACGTCGCTTTCCTGGAACAGCAGGCCCCGGTCGTCGAGAAGCTCCTCGCCTCCGTCCCGGGGGTGGTCGATACCAATGACGGCCTCACCTACACAGGCCCTTCGCTACGCCTCAACGTGCGCTCAGCCGAAGCCCGCCGGGCCGGCCTCACCACGACCGACATCGCCACCGCGGTACGCTCTGCCATGATCGGCGAAACCGCTACTTCCGTGCAGGAAGGCGATCGGACCATCGCCATCCGCATCAAGGCCGATGCCGCAGCCACCAACCTGAAGGCCACGCTGCTTGAACTCCCCCTGCGGACTGCCGCCGGTCAAGTGATCAAGCTTTCCCAGGTTGCCGACTTGGACACCTTGCCCGGCCAGCTTGAACTCCGCCGTGAAGACCTTCGTCAGGCCGTCGCCGTCACCGCGCGCCTTGAGGGACGCGACCTCGGCAGCGCTATGGCCATGATCAAGGAGAAGGTGGCCAAGGAATCCGGCCTACCCGCCAACCAAATCGAATACGGCGGCCTCTATCAGCAGCAGCAGGAGTCGTTCGCCCGCCTGATGGTAGTACTCTCGCTGTCGATCGTGCTGGTGTTCACGGTCCTTCTCATCGAGTTCCGCACCTTCCAAGGCCCGGTCGCCATCGTCTCTGGCGCCATCCTGGCCCTCTTCGGTACCGTCACCGCGCTCTGGATCACGGGCGTTACCCTGAACGTCGTTTCCTTCCTCGGAGCCATCATCGGCATCGGCATCGTCGCCAAGAACGGCATCCTGATGCTCGACTGCGTCTCCGCCTTGCGCGCCGAGGGGCTCACACTCACCGAAGCGCTCGTCGCCTCAGGCCGACGTCGCCTCCGACCCGTACTCATGACTTCCCTGGCCGCAGCGTTTGGCCTACTCCCACTCGCCTATGGCATCGGCACCGGCTCCGACATGCTGAAGCCGCTGGCCATCGCAGTCATCGGTGCCCTCGGCATGTCCGTGCTCTTCTCACTCGTCGCGACGCCCGTGGTCTACGCCCTGCTGGATCGCGAACAGGCCGCCTAAGGCGAACTCAGATCGCCACCAGGACGAAGGTCAGGGCGAGCTTGTAGCGGAGACGTAGCTTGGAGATGAAGACGGCGCCAATAAGACCGATGGTGATACCGCCGAGGTATTGACTCCAAAAGAACCCGAAGCCGTCCTCGGCGTCCTCGAAAGCCGACATGAGAGCCAGCCGGATCGGCAGAGCACACAGGACCACGATGAAGTAGCCGGCGATCTCCTTCCGAAGATTCCGCTTAAAGTCCGAGGGGTGGCTATTTGACATGCTCGTATGGCTTCTCGGCGGGCACGATCACCGGAGCGATCACCGACTTCCAGACGGCGTAACCCGCCGGCACCATATGGATGTCGCCGGGCTTGAAGAGTTCTTCCTTCGGCTTGCCGTCGGCTCCGAGGAGCGGGCTGGTGACGTCGATGAACTTCATCCAAGGCTGCGTGGCACATTCCTTGGCGAGTAATTCGTTCGTCTTCTTCAGGTCACCAATCTTCTCGAAGCGCTTGCCAGGGCTGGGCACGAGGCCGAGGACATAGAGGCGGGCCTGCGGAAGCGCGGCGTGCAACTTGCGGTGGATCTTCTGGAAATTCGCCAGGATGGTCTCCGGCTTGGCCCCTCCGCTGAGGTCGTTGCTGCCTTCGTAGAGGATGACGGCGCGGGGCTTAAAGGGAATGGCGAGGTTATCGATGAACAAATCGGCCGCCTGCGTCATGCGGCTGCCACCGATGCCGTAGTTGGTGACCGTGAGCGGGGCGAGGTCTTCCTTCACGCCCTTCCACAGCTGCATATGCGAACTACCGATGCAGATGACGGAGCCGGGCGCCGGCGGCTCCTTCTGCGCGGCGGACAGGACCTTCTGGTACAGGGCCATGACCTTCGTGGAGGAAGACTTGTCCGACAGGACCTCGTCGGCCGCGAAGGCGGCGGACGCGGACAGGCAAAGGGCGACGAAAAGCGGGAGGCGCATCGACGTCACTTGGTCTCCTTGACCTTCTTGGTCTTGTTCTTCTTTTTCTCTTCCTTGTTGCCGCTTCGGCCGGAGCCGTCGCCGACCTCATCCTTATAACCCGCTCCGGGATTCAGGCCGGCCAAGGCGGCGGCCAGGCGCGCACGAGCGGCGACAGCGGCCTCGTCCTTGGTATCGGCCGCGACGGCTACCTCCTTGAACGGCGCGTCCTTCATGTCGTAAAGCGTGCCCGACTGGTCGAGCTTCCATCCTGCCTCGCGGACGTAGTAGTTGTTGCTGAGCTGGCAATAGGCCCAGGTGCGCGGGGAATTCGTATCGCCCTTGAACTGGGACACCAGGCTGCGTCCGTCGATGACGCGTCCATTCGGCAGCGGTGCACCGGCGACTTCCGCAAAGGTGGGCAGCAGGTCGCTGGCGTCGGCGACGTTCGGGTTCACCTTGCCGGCCGGGGTGACGCCGGGCCAGGTGGCGAAGAACGGCACGAGGCCGCCGCCTTCCTTCATCGAGCCCTTCTCGCCGTCGAGGCGCTTGCCCCCGATGGTCGCGACGGGCGCATGGGCCTTGGCCGTACCATTGTCGCCCATGAAGACGATGAGGGTGTTCTGGCGCAGCTTCAGGCGATCGAGCTCGGCCATCAGCTTGCCGACGAGCTTGTCCATGTAGGCGATATTATCGGTATAATGACGGGCCAGGCGGGTCGCCGCGTCCTCGCCAGCCGGATTCGGCAAGCTGTCAGGCGTGGGCAGGATTTCGCCGTGCACATGGGACATCGAGTAATAGAGGAAGAACGGCCCGTCCTTGTGCGCTTCGAGCCAGGCGACGGCATCCTTGTGCATGAGGTCAGGGATATACTCGTCGTTCTTCACCGGGATGGTCTTGCCGTTGAGCACATAGGTGTCGGGATCGCCGCGCACCTTGCCGTCTTCGGTCATGGTCTTCACGCGGGTACTGTTCCAGTACATGCCGCTGGCCTTGAAGTGGAAGTCATGCTCGAAACCCCATTCCGCCGGATCGCCGGACGGCGAGAGCTGACCCCACTTGCCGATCATCGCGGTGGCGTAGCCGGCCTTCTTCAGGACGGTCGGGATCATCTGCTCGGCCTTCTCGCCGGTGCGGATGATAGTCTTGCAGGCGTCCTGCGTGACGGCACCGGTACGGAAGGCGTAGCGACCGGTTAGGATCAGCGAGCGAGACGGTCCGCAGAGCGGCGCGGTGAAAAAACGGGTGAAGCGCACGCCCGCGTTGGCCAGCGCGTCGATGTTCGGGGTCTTATACTTGTCAGCCCCGTTGCTGCCGAGCTCCGCGAAACCGAGGTCATCCGCGAGGATGTAGACGATGTTCGGTTTGGCGCTCGCCCCGGACAACGAGGCGAGACTGGCCGAAAAGATGGCCAAAAGAACGGCGAGAAGGCGAAGGGTCATGGGGATACCCCTATCCAACCCCCGGGCATAGGTAAAGTTTCCACTGCGATTCCGGGATTCCCTCCCGAGGACATCCTCCTAGGGTAGCCTCATGCGCCCCCTCCCCCTCACCCTTGGCACCCTGTTCGCCCTTACCCAGGCCTTTGCCGCTGATATCAGGGTCACCCCAAACGAAGCCGTGGACGTCGCCCAGGACGGCAAGATCGTGGCCCGCTTCATGATGGCCCACGATGTCAGCACCCCGGACAAGCGCCTCGAGACCTACAAGCCCTACCTCCATGTCTTCGACGCCAGCGGAGCCCAGCGCCTCACCAAGGGCCCCGGCTTTCTCTTCACACACCACCGAGGTATCATGGTCGGCTTCATGAAAATTACGGTCGACGGTAAGACCTACGACCGCTGGCACATGAAGGGGGGCGACCAGGTAGTCACCGCGATTAATCCGACCGCCGACGGCTTCGTGGCCGCGATTGACTGGCAGGGTGAATCCGCCACGGCCAAGCCGATCCTCACCGAGGAACGTACCTTCAAGTTCACGAAGCCCACCGCGCCCTTCTATTTTGGCATCGAGATGATGAGCTCACTCAAGCCCGACCACAGCGAAGCCAAGATCGACGGCGACCCCGAGCACGCCGGCGCCCAGTTCCGCCCCTCCGAAAAGATCGACGGCTCGAAGACGACGTATGTCTACCCCGGCAAGGACGTCCTCATCCACAAGGTAAAGGACCTCACCTGGGTCGCCGAAGTCTTCACGGTGGAAGGCAAGACCTTCACAGCGCTCCTGCTCAATCACCCTTCGAATCCGAAGGACACGGCATTCTCGGCCTACCGCGACTACGGTCGCTTCGGCGCCTTCCCGAAGGGCGTCGCCACGCCGGAGTCCCCTTTCAAACTACATTATAAGTGGCTCATCGCCGAAGGCGATATCCGCGACCCAGCCGCCTTCCAGCAGGCCTACAATGCCTTTGCGGGCGCGAATGAGCCGACTCCGGTCGTGACGGTCATGACCGCCGAACAGACGAAGCCGAAGGCGCCGGCGAAGAAGTAAGCGGGCTTACTTGGCCTTCTTCGCCTTCTTGGCTTTCTTCGCCGCGGGGTCGCGACTGCAGGACATGTCATCCTCGACCTCGAACTTGCCCGCTGCGCGCAGGGCGATCACCCATGCCGGCCCGACCTCCTCAGGCTTCAGCGGATGCATCTCGCCTAGCTCACGCTTCTCACTCCAGCCTGACGCCAGGTCCTCGAGTTTAAAACCAGAGCTGACAGCACCCTTGAGTTTGCCACCCACGACGACATTGCTGCGGAATCGGTTGGCAAGCGACTTGGCCATCAAGGAAGCGAACTGAGATTCCGGCGCGGCGATCTCGACGGACACCCCGCCCTTGGGGCGCACAAAACGGTTGCCGCTGATGTCGCAGTCGGACGGCAACAGCACCATCTGCTCCTGCGGCCAGTGCTTTTTATAGTCCGATCCTAACTCGAGATCAGGTCCATCACAGGCAACGACGACATTATTGGAAAGTGTAAGCTTCTTCGACTGCGGATAGGCCGTGACGATGCCGAGGACATTCTTCGCGGTCTTCGCGTTACTCTTCTCGTGCGGCGAGTACTCCGGCGTCAGAGCATGGGCCGTGAACTCGCCGGCGGAGACCCGGATGCCGTAATCGCATCCAGAGACGTAGTTGCCCTGTACGACGTGATTCGCGCCCGACATACGCAAGCCATGCGCACCGGCAACGCCTTCACCAAGGACGATGTTGCCTTTGACGGTGTTATTTGCTCCACGACGGATATTGATGCCGCCACGGGTTGCTCGGACGGTGTTATTGAGGACTTGGTTGAAATTGGATTTCAAGGAGACGATCTCAGTACCCTCGCCGTCGGCATGGTCGAATAGATTGCCTTGAATCAGGAAGTAGGCGCCCTCGGCAGTCTTCTCGTCGAACTTACCCGAACCCCAGACGCGGATGTCCTCACGACCGTTACCGACGTCGTAAGGGATGTTCTTGAAATAGCACCCAACCACGGAGTTGTACTGGGCGTTGTCGAGTCCGTTACCGATGAGGGGCTCGAGGTTGTTCTTTCCCTTGAAGTAGCAGCGTTCGAGCGTGTTGTGACTGCCGTTGAAGAAGACCCAGTAGTAGGCGGTCTCGAAGCCGGCAGGATTATAATCGACGATGGCGGTATTGCGGACGACCCCGTGGTGCGAATTGAAGGTGATCACGGAACGGTCGGCCGCCCCGGAGGCGATGGCGCCATTGAGAAGATAAAGCCCATCGATCACCACATAGGCACCGCTGATATCAATCTCGGAAGAGCCCCCGAGGATAGCTTCGCCGGGCACCACGGCCACGACCTGGATCGGCCTGCCCTGTGTGCCGTTATGCGTGATGCGGAGCTTGACGTCGTCATAGCGGCCGGAGGCCAGACGGATGACATCCCCGCCGACCGCTGAAGAGCCAGCAGCCTTGAGCTCCAATGCGTTCTTGACCGTAATGTCACGCGCCGTAACCGACAGGGTCAACCCAGCTAAGGCCAGGAAGGAAAAGAGGGGTCGCATCGGTACGTTCATCAAACACCCACAACCAGAAAGAGTCGCATCGGAAGAAGGCTCAACGCGTAGGCTCCGCCTTAGGATCCCAGCCACCGCCGATAGCCTTCACGAGCGCAACGGTGGAATTCAGACGGAGATTCTGAATTTGGGCGGCGGCCAATTCAGCCGCCAGCAGCGTGCGCTGGGAATCCATGAGCTGATAATACGGTGTCAGGCCGCTGCGATACTGCATCTCGACTAGCCGGGCGGTCTCTCGGGCCGAGGCGACCACACGGGCCTGCGATTCGGCCGCACCGACGCGGTTGCTGAGATCATTGAGGACGTCCTCGGTCTCACGGAATGCAGCAAGGACGGCCAGACGGTAATCGGCGAGCGACTCCTCGTAGCGCTGTTTGGCACCCTCGAGCGACGCGTCGAGCTTACCGCCCTGGAAGAGCGGCAGATGCAGGCTCGGTCCAGCGGACCAGACGCGACTCTGCCAGTCGGTGACCTTGGAAACGTCGATCGTCGAGAAGCCGGCCGAACCGGTGAGCGTCAGACGGGGATAATAATCGGCCTTGGCCTGACCGATGCCGGCGTTGGCGGCGACGAGGCGAAGCTCAGCGGCGGCGACGTCAGGTCGACGACCAAGCAGTTCGGACGGCAGGCCGGCAGGCACAATCGGCACTTCGGTCGTCAGAGGTTTTGGAGCGAGGGAAAGCTCGGACGGCAGGCGACCGGTCAGCACCGCGAGCGCATGCTCGGCGTTGATGCGCAGACGACGCACTTCATTGAGCTGGCCGGTAGTCATCTCGACCTGGGTGCCAGCCTGAAGGAGATCCGTCTGCGGCACGAGGCCAGCCTTAACCTGCTTGCCGACGAGTTCGGCCTGACGCTGGTAGAGCCCAAGGCTCTTGGTCAGCATTGCGGCTTGGGTGTCGAGGGCCCGCAGCGAGAAGTAATTGAGAGCGACGTTGGCCTGGACCGTCTGCAGCACGACCGCGAACTCAGCCGCGGAAACCTTGGTGCTCGCGCTGGCCGATTCGCTGAGGCGACGCACGCGGCCCCATACGTCGAGTTCATAGCTAAGCTCGAGCGGAACAGAATAGGAAGTCTGCGTGCGGCTCACGCCACCAGCGGTGTCAGATGTCCGGTTACGCTGGACCGAAGGATCCAAGCTGAGCGCGGGCCAGAATCCGGAGCTGGCGACATCGCTGAGAGCGCGGGCCTGCCCCACCCTCGCAAAGGCCGCTCGGACAGTATGATTGGCCTTAATCGCATCCGCCTCGAGCCCGTCGAGATCGGTATCTTTGAAGATCGACCACCAGTTGACACCCAGCGCCGGAGAGCCTTGGTACGGCCCGGTGAGTTCGCGGAATGCGGGCGAGACCGGCACCTCAGGGCGGACGTAATCCGGGCCAACCGCGCAGGCGGAGAGCATGCACGCAGCCGCGAACCCGAACAGGCGGCTAGAGGCGGCGGAGGATGGCTTCATGGCGGTCATAGGCAGGAAAGTTCAGGAAACGACGGGAGGCAAGGTCGCGTCGGAGCGACGACGCAGGGTCCAGTGGCGGAGACGGTCGAAGTAGAGGTAGACGACGGGGGTCGTATACAGGGTGAGCAGCTGGCTGAGCAACAGGCCGCCGACGATGGCTATGCCGAGGGGCTGACGCAGCTCAGACCCCTCGCCGAACCCGATCGCCAAGGGCAAGGCCCCGAACATCGCCGCCAGCGTCGTCATCATGATCGGCCGGAAACGCAGGGAGCAGGCGGCGAAGATAGCCTCTCTCGCCGGCACGCCGTCGCGGCGTTCGGCATCGAGCGCGAAGTCGATCATCATGATCGCATTCTTCTTCACGATGCCGATGAGCAGCAGCACGCCAATCAACGCGATGATGCTGAATTCCATGCCGAAGGCCATCAAGGCGATGAGGGCGCCGATGCCGGCCGAAGGCAACGTGGAGAGGATCGTAATCGGATGAATCCAGCTTTCGTACAGGATCCCGAGGACCACATACATCGCCACAATCGCCCCGAAAATAAGGAAGGGCTGATTGTCGAGCGAGGCCTGGAATATCTTGGCCGTGCCCTGGAAGCCGCCCTGGACCGAACTGGGTACGCCGATCTCGCCCATGGCGCGGCGGATCGCCTCGTCGGCGTCGGAAAGCGTCTTACCGGGGGCGAGGTTGAAGGAAAGCGTCGTGGCGACGAACTGCGACTGGTGATTGACGTTCAAGGGCGCATTGGCGGCCTCGAAGCGGGCAAAGGACATCAGTGGCACGCGCTTGCCCGCCGACGTCACGACGGTGATGTCACGGAGGGATTCCGGGCTCATCGTGCGCTCAGAGTTCACCTCCATCACGAGGCGATACTGGTTGAGCGACTTATAAATCGTCGCCACCGGTAGCTGGCCGAAGGCGTCGTAAAGCGTGCGATTGGCGACGTCGACCGGGATGCCGTAGGCGGCCATCTTGTCGCGGTCATAGGTGACGTAGGTCTGGAGGCCACGGTTCTGGGTGTCGGTATTGACGTCGGTGAGCTCCGGTAGTCCAGCCAAGGCGGCCTGAATCTTAGGCACCCAGGCATTGAGCGCCGAAAGCTCCTCCGCTTGCACGGTATATTGGTAGAGCGCAGAACTGGAGCGACCGCCGATGCGGATGTCCTGCGCCGACATCAGCACGAGCCGAGCCCCGGTGATGAGGGCGGTCTTCTGACGCAGGCGAGCGATGATGGCATCGGCAGAATCCGTCCGCTGATCCATAGGCTTGAGCACGACGTAAAGGCGGGCGGAATTGACCGGACCACCACGACTACCACCGATGGAGACGCTGATGACGTTCACGTCGGGGTCGGCGCGAACGATGTCGGAGATCGCGACCATCTTCTTCTCCATCTCGCGGAAAGAAATACTCTGGTCGGCGTCGATATTGCCCATCAGGAAACCGGTGTCCTGCTGAGGGAAGAAGCCCTTGGGGATGACGGAATAGAGGACGATATTGAGGGCCACGGTGGCCACCAAGGCCACCAGCACGACGAAGCTATGGTCGAGCACCCAACGGAGCGAACGGCGGTAGCCTTCGAGCAGCCAGGCGAAGAAACGCTCGAGTCGGCCCGGAGCTGCCGCGCCGACGGCCTTAGCCTTAAGAAGGAGCGAGCACATCATCGGCGTGGTGCTCAGGGAGACCACCAGCGACACGAGAATAGCCACCGAGAGGGTGATGGCGAACTCGCGGAAGAGGCGGCCAACCAGCCCGCCCATCATCAGGATGGGGATAAAGACCGCCATCAGCGAGACGCTGATGGACAGGACGGTGAAACCGACCTCCTGCGCGCCCTTCAAGGCGGCCTCCATCCGCGTGGCGCCCTTCTCGATGTGGCGCGAGATGTTCTCCAACACGACGATAGCATCGTCCACCACGAAGCCAGTGGCCACCGTGAGGGCCATCAAGGTGATGTTATTGATGGAGAATCCGGCCAGAGCCATGATGGCGAATGTCCCGAGGATCGAGACTGGCACGACGATCGCGGGAATCAGCGTCATGCGGGCGTCACCCAGAAAAAGGAAGACTACCAACGTGACGAGGAAGACGGAAAGCAACAGGGAGCGCTCAACCTCGTGCAACGAACTACGGATAGTGATCGAACGGTCCATCGCGGCTGACATCTCCATACCCTTGGGAATCTGGGCCTGCAGGTCGGGGATCTTCGCCTTGATGAGGTCGACCGTTTCGATGATGTTCGCACCGGGCTGGCGGGTGATGATCATCACAATGGCCGTGCGCCCGTTGAGCAGGCCGGCGTTACGGACGTCCTCGACTGACAGGCTGACCGTGGCGAGGTCCGACAGACGCACCGGGGTCGTGCCACGGTAGCTCACGATCAACGGCAAGTAATCCTTCGGATCTAAGGCCTGGTCGTTCGCCATGACCTGCCAGCGGCTGCCGGCAGACTCGACGATCCCTTTGGGCGAATTGACGTTCGTGGCCGAGAGCGTCTTGCGGACGTCCTCGAGCGAGACGCCGTAGGAAGCCAGCTGGGCCGGGTTCACATTCACGCGGATGGCCGGCAGGGCCGAACCGCCGACGTTGACGTCCCCTACTCCTGGAATCTGGGCGATGCGCGGCGCAAGGACGGTCGTCGCAATATCGTACATCTCCCCGCGGGTGAAGCTGTCTGATGTGACGGCCAGCAACATGATCGGCATATCCGCCGGGTTCGACTTACGGTAGCTCGGACTGTTGATCATCGACGACGGCAGCATGCTGCGCGCGGCGCTGATGGCCGATTGGACTTCGCGGGCCGCTCCGTTAATATCGCGGGAAAGATCGAACTGGAGGGTGACGTTCGTATTGCCGCGCGTGCTCGAGGAAGTGATCTCGGTCACGCCAGCGATACGGCCGAGCGAGCGCTCCAAGGGGGTCGCGACCGTGGCGGCCATCGTCTCGGGGCTGGCGCCGGGGACGGAAGCGCGGACCTCGATCGTGGGAAAATCGACCTGCGGCAGGGGCGAAATCGGGAGGATCTGGAAGGCGAACAGTCCCGTGAGCACGATGCCGATGGTCAGCAACGTGGTCGCGACCGGGCGGCGGATAAAGAACGCGGACAGGTTCACGGCGACGTGGCGGCGGCACGGCGGCGCTGCAGACGGTCGAACCACAGGTAAATCACCGGAGTGGTGAAGAGCGTCAGGATCTGGCTCAGAATCAATCCGCCGACCATCGTGATGCCCAGCGGCTGGCGCATCTCGGAACCCATGCCTGCCCCGAGCATCAGCGGCAACGCGCCGAGGAGCGCGGCCATGGTGGTCATGAGGATCGGGCGGAAGCGTAGCAGGCAGGCCTGGGTGATGGCCTCCTCAGGATTGAGGCCCTGCGTGCGTTCGGCATCGAGGGCGAAGTCGACCATCATGATGGCGTTCTTCTTCACGATACCGATGAGCAGGATGATACCGATGATGCCGATGACGTCCAAGTCGGTGCGTGAGAGGATCAACGCCAGGAGCGCACCAACGCCAGCCGAAGGCAAGGTCGAGAGGATTGTCACCGGATGAATAAAGCTCTCGTACAGGACACCGAGCACGATGTACATGACCACGATGGCGGCCAAGATAAGCCAAAGCTCGTTCTTTAGCGCGATCTCAAAGGCCGCCGCGGCGCCTTGGAAGGTGGTGTCGATCGAGACGGGCATGCCGAGGTCCTTTTCGGCCTTCTTGATGGCTTTCACCGCGTCACCCAACGCAGCACCTTCGGCGAGATTGAAAGAGATACGGGCGCAAGGGAACTGCCCGACGCGCGTGATCGCTAGCTGCGCCGGCTGCTCGCGGAACCGGGCGAGATTGGAGAGCGGAACCTGCGCACCACCTGGGGCGGAGACGTAAAGGCGACCGAGGGACTCAGGACCATCACGGAACTCAGGCTTCACCTCGAGAATCACGCGGTACTGGCTGGATTGGGTAAAGATCGTGGAGATGATGCGCTGGCCGAGCGCGTCGTAGAGCACGGCGTCGATATCGGCGACGGAGATACCGTAGCGGCCCGCGGCCGTACGATCGATATCAACGAACACCTGGCGTCCGTTGAGCTGTAGGTCCGTGGCCACATCCTTGACCGCCGGAATGGCTTTCACCTTCTCCATCAGCTGGGGCACCCATTCGGCGAGCTCTTCCATACGCGGGGTCTGGAGCAAGAACTGATACTGGGTACGGCTGACGGTGGTGTCCACGGTCATGTCCTGCACGGGCTGAAGGTAGAGGGCGACGCCCTCGAGCTTAGCCATCTTGGCCTTCAGGCGCTCGGCGATGGCTGGCGCTCGCGACTTACGCTCCTCAAGCGGGCGCAGATTAATGACCATGCGACCGGAGTTGACGGTGGAGCTAGTGCCGTCGACTCCGATAAATGAGGCGAGGCTTTCGACGTCGGGGTCGGACAAAATCTCCTGGGCGATCTCCTGCTGCTTAACGGCCATAGCGGAAAAGGAGATGTCCTGGCGGGCCTCGGTGACAGCCTGGATGACGCCGGTGTCCTGCAGAGGGAAGAAGCCCTTGGGTATGAAGACGTAGAGCAGAGCAGTCAGGGCGAGCGTACCCACGGCGATCCAAAGCGTCAGGACCTGCCGGGCAAGGACCCAACGCAGCGCCACGCCATAGCGACGGATAATATCGTCGAAGAAGGCCCCGAGGGCTCGGCTCCAGCGAGCCTCGTCGGCCGGCGCGCCATGCTTGAGCATGCGGCTGCACATCATCGGGGTTAGCGTCAGCGAGATGACGGCCGAGATCAGGATAGCCACGGCCAAGGTGATGGCGAACTCGCGGAAAAGGCGCCCGACCACGTCCGCCATGAACAGCAGCGGGATGAGCACCGCGATGAGCGAGAAGGTCAGCGAGATGATCGTGAAGCCGATGTCGGCCGAGCCCTTGAGCGAGGCTTCCATGGGGGAATCGCCCTTCTCGATGTAACGTGAGATATTCTCAATCATCACGATGGCATCGTCCACGACGAAGCCTGTCGCGATGGTCAGCGCCATCAGCGTGAGGTTATTGACCGAAAAATCGCAGAGGTAGATGACGGCGAAGGTGCCGACGAGCGAGAGCGGCACGGTGATGCCGGGGATGATCGTGGCCGGTACGCTCCGCAGGAAAACGAAGATGACGGCGACAACCAGGAAGATGGAGAGCAGCAGCTCAATGCGGACGTCATCGACAGAAGCGCGGATGGTGACGGTGCGGTCCGTCAGCACGGTGACCTTGGCGGCCTCGGGCAGGGTCGCCTGCAGCGCCGGAAGGATCGTCTTGATGCGGTCGACGACGGCGATGACGTTGGCGCCCGGCTGTCGCTGGATGTTCAGGATGACGCCGGGGGCCTGGCCGCCGGGGTTATGGCCCGCCCACGCGGAGAGATAGACGTTCTCGGCGCCGTCGGTCGTGTCCGCGACGTCACTGAGGCGCACGGGTGAGCCATTACGGTAAGCGAGGATGACGCGGTTATACTCTTCGGGCGAACGGAGCTGGTCGTTGGCATCGATGGTGGAGGACTGCTTCAACCCGTCAAAGCTGCCCTTGGCGCTGTTCGCGTTCGCGCCGACGATCGCCTGCCTGACCGTCTCGAGGCTGAGTCCGTAGGAGGCGAGCGCAGAAGGGTTGACGCGAATACGGATCGCAGGGCGCTGGCCGCCGGAGATACTGACCATGCCCACGCCAGAGACCTGCGAGAGCTTCTGCGCGAGGCGCGTATCGACGAGGTCGGCGACCTTGGGCAACGGCAGCGAATCGGAAGTCACCGCAAGCGTCATGATTGGCGCGTCGGCGGGGTTTACCTTGCTGTAGATCGGCGGTGCGGGCAGGCCTTGCGGAAGATAGGCCGAAGCCTCGTTGATCGCGGCCTGGACCTGCTGCTCGGCGACATCGAGCGAGATCGAGAGGTCAAACTGGAGCGTGATGGAGGAAGCGCCGGCCGAGCTGGTTGAGGCCATCTGCGTGAGTCCTGGCATCTGTCCCAGGCGACGCTCCAACGGCGCGGTGACCGCCGTCATCATCACCTCAGGGCTGGCGCCGGGATAGAAGGTGGCCACCTGAATGGTCGGGTAGTCGACCTCGGGCAAGGCGGAGACGGGCAAGGCGCGGTAACCGATAGCTCCGCAGATCATCAGCGCCACCATCAGCAACGTGGTGGCGACCGGCCTCTCGATGAACGGGCGGGAGAGGTTCATGCCGGCTTACTTGGCGGCCGGGGCTTCGGCTGGAGCACCGGCAGGCTTGCGACGACCGGCGACAATGACCTTGGTGCCAGTTTGCAGACGGTCGAGTCCGTCGGCGGCGATAACTTCCCCGGCCTTCAGGCCTTCGAGGATCTCGGTGTTCAGACCGTCGACGACGCCGGTGCGCACAGTGCGGCGCGTGACGGTGTCATCCGGATTCAGGATGAAGACGAACCGATCCTTATCGCTGATCTGCACGGCGGCGGTGGGCGCAAGGAGCACGCCCTTCTTGTTCTCGACGGTCAGGCGGATGTTCACGAACTGGTTTGGGAAGAGTCGGCGGTCGGCGTTTGTGAACAAGGCGCGCAGGCGGAGCGTGCCGGTGCTGGCGTCAATCTGGTTATCCAAAGCGGAGAGGTCGCCGACAGCCAATACCATGCGGCCGTCCCGATCGAACGCCTCGGCCTTCAGCTGGGCGCCCTGCCCGATCGCATATTGCAATACGGGGATATCCGACTCCGGTACGCCAAAGATGACCGAGACGGGCTGCAGCTGAGTGATGACGACGAGTCCGGTCGCATCGGACGACGAGACGACATTACCCACGTCGACCTGACGGAGACCGACGACACCGGAGATGGGAGCGGTGACTTTCGAATACTCGACCTGAAGACGGGCGTTCGCGACGGCGCCTTCGTCGACCTTCACGGTGCCCTCGAGCTGCCCCACCTGAGCGCCGGCGGAATCGAGCTGCTGGCGGGTGATAGCCTCGGCGGCATCCTGATAGCGCTTGAGGTCGAGCTTGGCATTGGCGAGCGCGGCGCGGTCGCGCGCAAGCTGCCCCTCAGCCTGCGTCAGCGCGACTTCGAACGGGCGAGGGTCGATATCCGCGAGCGGATCGCCGGCCTTCACGGCCTGCCCTTCGGTGAAATAAATCTTCATTAGCTGACCGCTGACACGCGGACGCACAGTGACGGTGTTCAGCGCCTTGACGGCGCCGAGAGCCGAGATGCGGATCTCGATGTCGCCCGAAGCGATGGTCGCGGTGGCCACGGAGACCGCGAGATTACGCGAGCCTTTTCCGCCGGCCTTAGGACCGCCAGGCGCTTTGCCGCCTTCCTTGGTCTGGGCACCGACGGAGACCGCCGAAGCGAGAAGAAGCACGGTGAAAAAGAGACGAAGACGGATCATGGGAACGAGGCGAAGAGGAGTGGGCGATGACCGCGGAAACGAGGTCCGCGACGACACCCGAACAGTGCCTTCCGTGACGCATGCTGTCAAAGCATGAACCTTGGCTTAAGATAGGATTAAGGCCCCTTAAATTAGGCTCAAAGCGTCAGCGGACGGAGGCGGCGCGCACCCTCGCGAGGGCCGAAGATTGCCGTTCGCGGAGCACGGCCTGGGCCTTGGCTACCTTGGCCTTCGCGGCCGACGGATCCTTGGCCATGGCGAGCACGGCCGGGACGATGCCCGCGAGCTGCGGTTCGTCATCCAAATCGAAGAGCCACTCGTGCAGGCCGATATCCTTCCACATGTTACCCTTCGAAGTCTGCTCGGCCCAGCGACACACGATTGCCGGGATACCGTTGCCGACGCACATGATAGGCGAATGCATCTCGTTGCCGAAAAGTCCAGCGCTACGGACGTAGACGCTCAGCGCCTCGTCGGTCAGCCAGTAGTCCTGACGCCAGACGACGCGGTCCTTGATGTCATCGGGTAGCTTGTCGAAGAGGATCTCTTTACCCAAGGCCATCTGGGTGCGGTCCTCGGGGCAGATCAAAACCTTCAGGTCCGTCTGCTTCACGACCGCGATGATTGCGGCCCGGAGCTGGGCGTGGTCATGCTCCTTCAGCTCGTCGTTGCGCTTCTGCTTCACGGGGTCGAAGGCGCGTTCCTTGTGGATGGTCCAATAAGGGGTGCTGCGATAACGCGGAATACAGCAGAGGAACTTGCCGCGCTCGAGGCCCCAGCCATGCAGGAAAGCCTCGGCCTTGTCTTCGTTGCGCAGGTCGGTTGCGAACGCGCCGTCCGGGCCAAACTCCATCACCGGGCACTTCACGCCGCCGTCCTTGGCGGTCTCAAGTGAGACGGAATCGCGGAAATAGACGAAGGTGGCCCCATTGAGGATCTCGACCGTCTCGGCGGAAGGCTTGCCCTGGGTGATGCCAAGCACGCCATAGGGCTTCGGGCCCTGCTTGCGCCACATCACGATCTGCTTCTCGCCAACGAGCGAAGGGCCGGAGCCATGGAGCAGGAAATCATTCTCGGCGTAGAGTTTGGCGACGTCGGTCTTGGGGCTCACGAACTTGAGTTTCGGAAAACGGGCCGCCAGCATCTCCTTCACCCCGTTATCGACGTTGCTCGGCCAGAGGGTGACCTCGGCTTCCGGGAAATATTTCTCCAGCAAGGCCAGCACGCCCGGCGTATGCGCGATGTCGCCGATATTAACCGTCTGCCAGGAAGAGCGGAGCACCACGCGCGGGGCGCGTTTGCCTTCGGCGGCTCCCACCGAGGCGGCGATGGCGGCCACGAAAGCGGATTCAAGGAAACGACGACGAGAGAGCATGGTGATTAGGGGGTAGGGATAGGGGCAGGGGTGGCGGAGTCAAACCAGCCTTCCCTGCGGAGATGAATCAGCGAGCAAAGGGAGACCGGAAATAATGCTGCGGCTGATATCATAGTCAGGTGACAGGTGACGGGCACAGGAGTCGGGAGTTCGAATTCCAGCCGTTCGGGAGTCAGCCACGGGAACCTGATGCCGATGGCCGAGGGCCGAACGGCCGATTCCTGAACCGCTGATGCCCCGATGGCTGTCACCCGACACCTGAAAAGGAACCCCAGCCAATCATCCGGTCTCCGGTTACCCTTTGAGCGATTGATTACCTAGCCCTGGCCCTGCTTCAGCCTAATTCTTTTTCGCAATTTCACGCTTAGGCAACATCGCGAAATACTGTTCCTGCGCGGCCTTCACCTTGAGCTTCAACGGCTCGACCTGAGGAGTCAGTTCGGCGTAAGACTGGGCAATCTCCTCGAGGTTCTTGTCGCGCTGCGGAATATCCTTCTCGGCGGCATGCAGTGCCTTCTCGGCGTTAGCCTTCTCGCTCTTGGTGAGTTCGAGCGTCTTGGCGGCGGATTCGACGAGCAGGCGCTTCGCCTCGACGGGCTTTGCGGCCTCGGCCAGCTGGGCACGGACGGCGACGAGCGCCTTATCGAGGATGGGCAGGCCATCCTTGGCCTTCTGCAAGGATGCCTGAAGGGCGGGCAGCTTAGCGGCGTAGTCCTTCTCGGCGGCGACACCGGGGGCGGCAAGCTTCTCGCGTTCGGCGAGATGCATTGCACGTTCCTTGGTGATCGCGGCGACGATAACTCCGGCCGGGCCGATCTCCTTTTCGGCGGCAACGACCGCGGCGTCGGCGGCAGCCTGCGCGGCGAGGGTCGCCTGCTCGACAGACTTGGCGGCGACGAGCGCCTTCTCGGCTTCACCCTGCCCTGCCTGAGACTTCGTCAGCGCAATTCTGGCTTCGGCGACCTGCTGTTCGGTCTGCTTCTTGCGGGAGAAATAGCTGAATGAGAACACCGCAGTGAAATTTCTGGCTTCACCGTAGGCCCGTACGGCCACGGCCAGATCGGCTTCGGCCTTCTTGGTGGCGTCAGCGGCTTTGGCGGCGGCGAGCGCGATTACCTTGGACTTGGCGGCGCTTTCCGCCGTCGAGGCCTTCGCCTTGGCGGCGGCGGCCTTGGCGACGTCGGCTACCTTCTTCAGTTCGTCCACCTTGGCGGTGGCTTCGTTGAGGCGGGCCCGTAGCGGCGTGGTGAATTTCTCGCGGTAAGCATCGACGGCGACCTTGGAGACGGTGACGGCGGCGTCGCGATCCTGACCGAGTCGAACGATGGCTTCGCCCTGGGCGTCGACCAGCTTCTGTTGCGCCTCGATCTTGCCCATGACCTCGGCTTCGCTGAGGCGTAGCGGCGAAAGCGTCTTGTCCAAGGCGGCGAATTCGGCCTTGAGCGCCTCGAGCGCTGCTAGCTGCTTCGGAACCTGCTCTTCGTTCTGCACGATGGTCTTCTTGGAAGAGATGATACGAGCGGCGGCGGTCACTTTGGCGGCTTCGTTATCGGCCTTCGCAGCGATGAGATCGGCGATGTCCTGCTCGAGCTTGGTGAGCTTATCCTGCTCGGTGAGCACGCCGACGTTGAACTGCGCGGCTTTGAGGGTGACGATGCGTTCGCGGATCGCAGTGGCTTCCGCGACGACGTCACGGACCTTGGCCTGTGCGGCCGTCAGGTCAGCCTTGGCTTTGGCCAGTTCGGCCTCGGCGGCCCGGAACGGAGCCGCGGTAGGCTTCAGTTTGGCGATCTCCTGACCGAAGTAGGTCAGGCCGCCGCGATTATCGGCGACACCTTTGGCGGCAGTCGCTTTTTCCGCGACAGTCTTAGCCTTAGCCGACATACCCTGCCAATAGGCGAGGCCCTTGGTGACCTCGGCGAACTTAGCTTCATGTTCCGCGAGTTTCTTCGAGGCGGGTTCGCCCTCGGCTTTCACCTTGGACAGCGCGACTTCGGCGGCGGGGATACGGGCCTGGGCGGCCTTCGCGACGGCCTCGGCGGGCGCGAGCATGGGCTCAAGTTCGGTCAGGCGCTTCTCTGAAATCGTGACGCGATCGGCGATCTTGGGAGGGTTGCTGGAGACCTGGGTGATTTCGCGTCCGGTCTCGGTCTCAAAGAAGCGGACCTCTCCCAGCCAGTTGCTGGAGACGAAGGTCTTGGAGTCATAAAGACCGACGATGCGGGCGACCTGATCGGACTGCTTGACGCCCTGAGGATGTTCGAGGCGCTTGCCCTCGATGCTCCACATCGCGGTGGTTCCGTCGGCGCCGCAAGAAAGGAGGCGGCCGTCCGGAGTAAAGGAGACTGACTGAACGTTGCCACCATGCGCACCCCAACTGGCGACCTGTTTGCCGGTCTTCATCTCCCAGGTCATGATCACACCATCGGCGGAGCAGCTGGCGAGGATGTTGGAGTCGGCACGCCAGGCCAGGTCGGTGACGCTTCCCTTATGTTGGCCGAGGGAGTAAAATTCGCCTCCATTGTCCGCTTCCCAGACAAAGACGTTGCCATTACGATCGGAGGTCGCGAGCAGGATGCCATCAGGACTGAAGTCAGCGCCGGTCACCCACTCGGTGTGCTTTGAGATGAGGTAGAGCTGTTCGCCCGTGGCGACGTCGAAGCACTTCACCTTCTTCGCATTGGTCGCAAGCACGACCTTGCGATGATCAGGCGAGATGTCGGCCGACATGACCTGGTCGAACTCCTTACCAATCTCGGTGATGCGCTTGCCGGTCTTGACGTCCCAGACGATAGCATGGCCGATCTTACCTCCGCGGCCACCGCCCATGACGAGCAAAGAACCGTTGGCGCTGAACTTCAGCGAACGAGCATAGCCTTCGGGATACGGCAGGATACCAGCAAGCTCATGCGTGTCGGTATCGTAGAGCAGGATCTGCTTCTGCCCGGCGACGGCGAGGAGCGAAGTCCACGGGCTAGCGGCCATCGCAATGACGGCGGACGTGCGCGGGGTGACGATGACCGGCTCGAGCAGGACGTTCTCAGGACGGGCCACCGGGCCGGTCGGCTTGCCTGCGCCGCCGGCGAAAGTCAGATCGACTTTAGGGCGATTGGATTTCTTTGCGACGCTACCCTTCGCTTGAAGCACCCCGCCAGCGATCCACTTGGAAAGTAACGCCAAGTCCTTGGCCTCGAGGGGTGCGCCTTCTGGCGGCATGTAAGGCTCTTCCTTCTTGGAACTGCAGGTCCACAAGCGGCTGGCCTGCGGGTTACCGGCGTCGACGACCACGCCGCCGCTGCCACCGTTCATCAGGCCGGAATAGCTGGTCAGCTCGAGGCCGCCCTTCTTCTTGTCAGGATTGTGGCAGGAGAAGCACTTGTTCTCGAGCAACGGGCGGATGTGGTCGTCGTACGTCAGCTTTTCGTTATCCTGGGCCCAGGAAGCGACGGAGACCAAGCCCGCAGCCAAGATGAGGCAACGACGGGAGAGCCAACGGAAATCAGGGAAGGCGGCAGACATGCGAACGGACAAATCAGTGGTTGAAGTAGAATTCCTTCGAATTCATCAGCGCCCAGAAAGCGTCTTCCAGCACAACCTGGCGATTGGTCGGGTCGGCCGCAATGGCAGCGGTGATGGATTTCGCTTCAACTGCAGCAGGCTGACGGCCGAAGACCCGGAGGAAGAGCTCGGCAACGATTTCATCGTCCTTCTTGCCGGCGGTGATCATCTTCTCGACAACCTGTCCGCGACGGATGCGGTCGTTGACCGCGTCGCCGTTCATGAGGTGGAGAGCCTGGGATAGGTTCGGGTCGGTCTTCACCTCAGTCGAGGCGACGGATTCACGCTTGGAGCGTCCGAAGGTCGTCAGGAAGTAGTTCGACACGGCGCCATCGGCGATCTGCACCGCACGGGCACCGACCGGCAGGCCCTGGAACTTATTCGGGGTCTCGGTGATCTGGGAGATGGCATCGAGCAGGACCTCGGCGCGGACACGGCGGACCTGCGCGCGCGCGAAGTTTAGCTTGTCGTTAGCGTTGGTCTCGTTGGTCTTCGAGCTGCGCTGGTAGGCGGCCGAAGCGGTGATGTCGCGGACGAGCTTGCGGACGTCGTACTTGTACTCGGTCAGGTGGGCGGCGAGCTCATCCATCAGCTCGATATTAGAAGGAGGATTCGACACACGCACGTCATCGACCGGATCCACCACGCCGACGCCTAAGAAGTGAGCCCAGACGATGTTGGCGATATTACGCGCGAAGAAGGGGTTGCGGGGGGAGGCGAGCCACTCGGCCATCACGCGGCGACGGTCATCGCCGGGTTTGAGATCGGGCTCCTCGCCACCAAGGAATTTCGGCTTCACGTTCTTCTTGGTCAGGAAATGCTGCGTCTCGCCGCCCTTGCTGTTGAACACGATGACTTCCTGCGGGTCGTCCGTGTTCTTACGGCCGATCTGGGCGAAGAAGGCATTGAAGCCATAGTAGTCATTCATCGTCCAGCGGTCGAACGGATGATTATGGCACTGGGCACACTGGATGCGCATGCCCATGAAGACCTGGGCGACGTTCTCGGACAGCTTGAGGCGGTCGAGCTCGCTCTGGTAGTAGTTCACCGCGGGGACGGAGACCGTGCCTCCGTTGGCCGACAGCAATTCGACGACGATCTCACTGATCGGACGGTTTTTGCCAATCTCATCGGCCAGCCAATTGTAATACAGCAGTGCGTTTTTATAGAAAGGCGGAGCGTTATTGCCGGCGTTGATGCCGGAGCGAATCTGCAGGAGTTCGGCCCACTTCATCACCCAAAGCTCGGTGAATTCCTTGCGCTGTAGAAGGGCTTCGACCAGTTGCGTACGCTTGTCCGGACGCTTATCCGCGACGAAGGCCTGGAGCTCGGCCGGCTTAGGGTAGAGCCCCACGACGTCGATGTAGACGCGGCGGACGAACTCCTCGTCGGTGCACACACCGGAAGGCACGATGCGCAGGCGGTGCAGGCGCTCGTTGACGGCCTTGTCGACGTAGTTCGCCTCGATAGCCTTCGGACGCTCATACACGAGGCCCTTCGGGATGACAATCACCTGGGCGGTCACGCTGAAGACGTTGAAGCGCGCGAGCATGAAGGCCGCGCCGCGGTCACCAGACTTGACGACTCCGTCCTTGCCGATGGAGGCGACAGGGTCGTTGTTCGACATGAAGAGCGCGAGATTAGTTACGTCACGGTCAGTGCCGTCGGAATAAGTCGCGCGGACGGTGATCTGCTGGGTGGCGGCCTTACCTTCGAGGACAATCTGCTTCGGGTAGACTTCGATGCCGGTCACCTTGGCGATGTCGGCCGGGTCATCCTTCGCGCCGTTGGAGATCCATTCGAGGATGGTCTTATTGTACTGCGAATCCGCGTCGTAGAGCTTATTGCCGGAGTGCGGCACGGCGCCGACGACCTTTTCGACGAGCGTGCTCTCCTCGGGGATGGCGAGGTTGATGCGACGGCCGATCATCTCGCGGGTGAGGCGGATGTAGTCGCCATCGGGATCCATGCCGAAGAGAGAAAGGCGGAAGCCATCCTTACCGCGGGCGGCGCCGTGGCAGCCACCGCTATTACAGGTAGCGCGCAGGAAGACCGGCATGACATCGAGGCGGAAGGAGACCGCTCGGTCTTTCTGGCCATCCTTGACCGTGACGGGAATGCGGGCGGTGCGACCGCCGATCGCGGCGACCACCTCGGTCTTGCCAGCTTCCGAGATGGCATGGACGGAGTAGCCGTCGAATTGGGCGACCTTGTCGTCAGCGATCTTCAGATCGGCGAATGCGGTGACGTCACGGGTGGTGGCGTCCTTGAAGGTAGCAAAGACGACGATGCGATGGAAGTCGCGCTTGGTCTCAAGGCTGAGGGACTCGGGAAAGATCTCGAGCTTCTCGAGCGTCGCGAGCTTCTGCGTGAGCTCGGCCTTAGCTTCCTCCTTGGCCTTTTCCTTAGCGACGAGCGTCACACCGGCGGGCCAGGCGGCGCCTTCGGCGACCCAGCGGCGGATCACGTCGATCTCGGCGGCCGGCAGCGGGCCGTTCTTCGGCGGCATGATGTCTTCATGGTCCTTCGGCAGCGTGAGGCGCTTGATGAGTTCGCTCTGCGCCGCGTCGACGCCGATCAGTGCGTGGCCGCTCTCGCCACCCTTGAGGAAAGTCTCACGGCTGGTCATGAGCAGCTTGCCCTTGGTCTTGTCGGGGTTGTGGCACTCCAGACACTTGCCCTCGAAGATCGCGCGCACCTCATCGAAGGCAACGGGAGCGGCGGAGGCGAACGTCGTCAGGCCGACGGCGAGCAGGGTGAGCAAAGGGAGACGGAGACGGAAAGGCATGTCAGGGAAATCAGTTCTTGGGCGCTTCGTTCTTCTGGCGGAGCTGTTCGAGTCGGGAAAGGACGACCGGTGCGGCCGGAACGGGTGCACCCGCAGCGGCCTTGGCGGCGGCGGGCGTGGCGGCCTTGGCAACTGGCGCGGGCGCGGCCTTGCGGGCGGGATCAAGGCGCAGGATCGAGCCGAGGGCGATGCGGTGCGTGGCGAAGCTCTTGCCGACCGGGACGTCAATCTGGACGAACATGTTCGCCGTCTTCCCGACGCGCGACTTCTCATCGGTCTCGATAGTGAAGCGGAGTTCCTTCGTATCCTTCGTCACCTTGATAGGGGCGATGCGGATCGTGTCGGGGGCGCCGACGAGCTGGGCGGTGGCTTCGCCTTCGAACGGACGCGTGACCTCGAAGTTGGTCGTCATCGCGCCGGGCGTACCGATCTCGAGCGCGGTGAGCGGAATGGCGTTGGCGGCCACATAAGGAGCCTCGGTCGCCAGTTCGGCAAACGGCGAGGCGTTGTATACCCTGCCCTTGCCGGCGTCGGCCTCGCCTTGGACCACAAACTTCCAGGTCTTCGTATCGACGTTGGCGTTGGCGTTGAGTTGAAACTCGCACTCGTTGGAGTCCGCCGCAATGACCTTCTCGCCGAGCGAAGAAACACCAGGAGGCGTCCAGCACATGAAGACGCGGATGGAGCCCTTGAAGCCTTCCTTACGCTTCGCGATCACCTTGAGATTGAAGACACCATTGCGCACGAGCGGGGTCTCGGGCTTCTGGATTTCGAGCGAGTAAGGCGCTTCGTCAACCACGGCGACGGGCAGCTGGTCCTCGATGCCTTGGTAATAGATAACGTTACCGATCCGGACGATGTCGTAGGTACGGCGCATCTGTCCAACGATCTTGTTATTCGGATCCTTCGGCTGGAGGAGCGGCGTGACGATGGCGCCACCATAGGGAGCGTCCGCGGCGGCTTCGAGTACGAGCGGCACGCCAGGCTGATCACCCGGGGCGGCGTCCTCGAGCAACTTCACGCCGGCCGGAAGGTCCTTAAGTTCGAAACGATAGTCGCCGCCGACGCCATTGCGGGTGAAGTTCTCGAGCAGCACCATGCGGCCACCCTTCGGCACGGCCATGAACTGGCGGTAGCTAGTATCGTTGACGGTGTAGTCAGGCGAGGCGAACGTCAGGCTCGGTTGCGAGGCGACCATCTCGATGCGGTAGACGAAGTTAGGTCCGCCGCGTTCGAGGTGGTCGGTGATGCGGACCGTGTAGATGCCGTCGACCGGTGCGGTGATCTTGAAGCGGGAATCGAGGCGTCGCATGCCGCCGCCGTCATCGTTGCCGACGAGGGAGGCGCCCTTGGGAGAAAAAACACTGACAACCGGGTCGAGGGGAGAGCCCAGGATCTGGGCGAGGGCGCGGCATTCGAAGACCTGGCCCTTCTTGAGGGGGACGCGGAAGCAATCGACGTCGCCAGGCTTCTCGATGATGCCGTTGAGCGCATAGGCGTCGGCGGCGACGGCGAGGGTGCCCTTCTCGTTCGTATCGTTCGGCTCTAGCTCGAGGGTATTCTCAATCGTCGAGAGGCGGAAGAGGTTGCCGGACGGCGCGGGCGACTGGGACTTCGGGTAGAGGACGAATTCGGCGTCATTCTCGGTCGGCAGGACGACTTCTTCAGAGAACGAATCATGCGACTCGACGAAACGCACGGTCAGCTTTGAGCCGAGCTTGCCGCCCGCGGGGTAGACCGCGTCAGGGCGCCGGAAATCACCCACGTGGAGGCGGTAGTAGGAATTGGCGGAGCCCCGGTAGGAGGACTCACGAACCATCACATAGTAATCGCCGTCGTATTCGGCGGTGAAGGAACAGTAGCCGTCCTGACGATACAGGATTGTGTCGTCAGAGAAAGCCTTCTCGAACTTGTTCTTGTCGAGAATGGCCACATAAGGATCCATCGCCCCGCCCGGAATCGCGCCGAGACGCAGGCCATCAACCTGAACGCCGATGCGCTGGCCCTTCTTGACGGTGACCTTGTAGTAATCGACGTCCTCGGCGAGGATTACGCCTTCGATAGTCTGATTGAGCGCGATCTTTTGCGCGGAGACAAATTCGCTATTAGGCTCCATCTCCTCGACGTTCGGGAAGGGGCTCGCGAAGAACTGGCGCATATGCGAAATGCCGGACTTCGTGCGTACGCGCATGACGTGGTTGCCGGCCTGAACAGACTTAGCAATCGAGAGGGTAAGCTCCACCTTGTTGCCTGAGCGGCTCTCGACGCTCTTCACCTTGAAGCCGGGCGTGTAGAACATCAGGTCCTCGAAATCGTCGAGGAGGGCGCCGGTGATCGTCAGCTTGACGTCGGCGCCAATCTGGCCGCCATGCGGCTTCAGCGTCGTCATGCTGGGGTAGGCCGCCCACGCAGAGAGCGGAGCGAGCAGGAGCGCAACAAGGAGACGGAACTTCATAAAGCTTTTCAGCGGGGCGCGGCCCGCCCGTCGCGCCGGGCGGGCGGACGGATGGGGTTCAGGCGCCGGTTCAGGCCAGCCAGTCGGTCATGATGCGACCGCCGTTGACGATGTCGACCGGACGACCGCCGTCGGACATGATGCGCTTCTCGGCGTTGATACCGAGGACACGGTACATGGTCTTGGCCAAGTCTTCCGGGCCGACCGCATCGCGGTCAGGCTCGCCACCAAGGGCATCGGACGCGCCGTGGATATAGCCTTCCTTCATGCCGCCTCCGGCCATGGCGACGGAGAAGACGCGCGGCCAGTGGTCGCGGCCGTTGGTGCCGTTGATCTTCGGAGTACGTCCGAACTCGGAGCTGACGAGGACGAGCGTGCGCTTGAGCAGTCCGCGGTCCTGGAGGTCGGTGATGAGGCGGGCAAAAGCCTGGTCGAAATTCGGAGCCTGACCGTCAAAGGATCCCTTGATGTTCGAGTGGTGATCCCAGCCACCGTAGGTAACGGAGACCATGCGCACGCCAGCTTCGACGAGGCGACGGGCGAGCAGGAAACGCTGACCGGCGGTGTTGCGGCCGTATTCGTCGCGCAGCTTGTCGGATTCCTTGGAGAGGTCGAAGGCCTCGCGGGCCTTGGCGCTGCTGACGAGGCCGTAGGCGGCCTGCTGGAAGCTGTCCATGGCGCCGATGGCGTCGGACTTCTCGGTGGCGCGGAAATGTTCGTCGACGGCGGCCAGCATGCTGCGACGGCGGTCGAAGCGCTGCGTGGTGACGTCCTTCGGGGCGAGGAGATCGCGGACGGCAAAGCCCTTGTCGGCCGGATCGCTGCCCAGTGCAAAGGGACCGAAGGCGCTGCTCATATAGCCGGTTCCCTGCTCTGGAATGCTCTGGCTCGGGACGACGACGTAGGGCGGCAGGTTATTGCGGCTACCCTGCTCGTGCGAGATGATCGAGCCGTAGCTCGGGAACTTGATCGCGGGGCTCGGACGGTAGCCCGTGAACATGTTGTGCGTGCCGCGCTCGTGGGCCGCTTCGCCGTGCGTCATCGAACGGACGACGGTCAGCTTGTTCATGATCTTCGCGATATTGACGAACTTCTCGCCGACGTATTCGCCGGGGACAGAGGTCTTGATCGGCGTGTACGGACCACGGTAGTCAGGCGAGGCGAAAGGCTTCGGATCCCAGGACTCGTGCTGCGCCATGCCGCCGGGCAGGTAGATGTGGATGACCGAGTCGGCCATCGCGGTGAAGGACTCGACGCTGGGAATCGCTGCAGCCTTGAGCCGGAGCATGTTCGGCAGGCTCAGGCCAAGGGTCCCGACCATGCCGATGTGCATGAAGTCTCGGCGACTCAGGGCATTGAGAACATCAGGGTGATTTCCTTCACAATTACGGTGGAGTTTCATGGGGCTGACGGGGGTTGCCTTTGAGACAGTTGGATGTCCGACAGGTTGCGAATAAATATGCATTTTTGCCTTCTATCCTACCAAGCCTAGCATATGACTGAAATCAGTCTTATTAATAATATTAATGGCTTATTTCTTTCATTAAATCGCCGAGGCGCCCCTTTGGCACCTTGGCACGAAAAAGGGCGGGGTTACTCCCGCCCTTTCGGACCGAAATGAAGCCTCAGCTTACTTGATCTCGCCGACCGAGATATTGCGGTACTCGACCTTCATCTTCACGCCGCCGTGGACCTGGAGGCCGATCGGAGCTGCCTTGGGGTAGCCGGCATCGACGTAGCTGACGACCTGCTCGCCATTGATCCAAACGGTGTAGGTGTCGCCCTTGGCCTGGAAGCGGATCTTGTTCCATTCGTTGTTCTTCCAGAGGGTGGCGACCTTCGGAGCCCAACCGGCTTCAGGGTAACCCGCCTTAGCCGGCTTGCTGCCGGGAATGGTGCAATAGAACGCGCCAGTCATGTCCTTCTTGAGGGAGCGGGAGACACCAATCTGCATCTGGATGTCCTTCTTACCGGCGGCGTCGTTGCGGACCATGATGCCGCTATCGATCTCGCCGCTGAAACGGCATTCGCACTCGATCACGATGTCCTGGTAGGACTTCTCGGTGTAGAGCATATTGCCCTTCTTGTAATCCTTGAAGGCTTCTTTGTTTTCGCCGGTCAGGACGCCGTCGGCGGCGGTCCAGAAGGCGTCGGCACTGGAAGTCTTCCAGCCCGCGAGGTCCTTACCATTGAAGGCGGACTCGAGTTTGATATCGGCGGCGGAAGCCGAGACGACGAGGGCGGCCAGAGCCGCGAGGAGACGGAGGGATTTCATATTAGGGGTAGGGGTAGAGATAGGGGTAGGGGCAGGAGATACAATAAAAGAGCGATGCCGAAAACGGAGTCCCGCCTGCCGAAATCCATTTGCGTCCCGCAAATCCAACCCCTACCCCTCTCCCTACCCCAACCCCTTAATCACCCCCATGCCCACCCTCCGTCTCCTAGCCCTCCTCACCGTGTGTTCCCTCGCCCAAGCCGCTGAAGTCAAATATGACTTCGTCCCCAATTTCCTCGGCACGCCTCCCGGCAAGGCCCAAATCGGCAACGGCCACGGCGAGATCGCCGTCGACTCCGCCGGCCTCATCTACGTCAGCGTCCAGGAAAAGGACGCTGGCATCCAGGTCTACGGCAAGGACGGAAAGTTCATCAAGGCCCTCCCCCTCCCGATGTCGCTCCACGGTTTCGTCATCCGCCAGTCTGCCGAAGGCGAGTTCCTCTACGGCGCGGTGCTCGGCGAGCAGCGCTTCCTGAAGGCCAAGCTCGACGGCACGATCGTCATGGAGATCAAGACCGCCGCTTTCCCGGAAGCCCAGCGCAAGCAGAAGGGTGGCCTCAAGCTGACGAACTGCGACGTGTCCGCGAACGGCGACATCTACATCGTCGACGGCTACAACCAGAGCTGGATCTTCCAGTTCGATAAGGCCGGCGCCTTCAAGAAGGTCTTCGGCGGCCCTGGCGCCCCTTACGGCTTCAAGAATACCCACAAGATCTTCGTCGATAACCGCTTCTCGCCGGCCCGCCTGCTCTGCCTCGACCGCGGCAACAACCGCATGCTGTATCTCGACCTCGAGGGCAACAACCCTCAGGTCATCGCCGACAAGGATCTCCGCAATCCGTCCTCGGCCTCGTTCCATGGCGACCTGATGTGTGTCGCGGAGATCGCCGGCCGCGTTTCGGTGTGGAACAAGGAAGGCCAGATGGTCGCCTCCCTCGGCGTCAATGACCGCATCGCCGATGACAAGGAAAAGGGCATCAAGAAGGAAACCAACACCCCCCGAGTGCCTCCGGCCGAGTGGCGCGAAGGCATCGTGACCTCGCCCCACGGCATCACCTTCGACCTCGACGGCAACATACTCGAGACCGAGTGGAATCAGTTCGGTCGCGTATTACGCTGGAATCGCAAGTGAGCCGCGCACTGCGCCAGCTGGTAGTAACCTGGGGAGCCCTTGTGCTCCCCTTGTTCGTCTGCGCCCATAACGGCGAATTCCTTCTGGCGAAGATGACCCTCCGCGCCGACGGCACCTGCGCCCTGCGGGTGACAGTGGACACGGAAGCAAACTTCAACATCCAGGACCGCGCGCAGCTCGCCAAGGCCGCCGAAGGACTCTTCCTCCTTTCCTCCGGCAAGGAGACGACGACGCTCACGAAGGTCGCAGGCGAGCCGACCTTTTTCGCCGAGACGAAGCTCGATCCGGCCGCCCCGCTTGGCCACACGGCCGAGGAGATGGCCAAATCTTACAAACTTGAAGTCGCCGAATGGAACTGGACGCCCGATTCGCCGAAGTTCGTGCTGCGCCTCCCTGAACTGAGCCCGCATACGGTCGTGCTTTGGCTCAACGATGAGACGAAGCCGGCCGCCAAACCGCGATGGGTGATGATGATCGCCGAAGACGAATCCCCCCTGATTGTCGCAGCCGAACCGGCGCCCAGCGACCGCACCGGAAAAATATTCGCGCTCGTCGCATTACTTGCGCTCAGCTTGTTGGCGGCCTTCTTCGCCCGCCGGATTGTCGCAAAAAGGCTAGGCTGATCAGGCCAGCACCGCTTCGACGAAGCCGGCCCGCGCCTCGAAATGCGGGTTGTGTCCGCTGTCGGGCAGCGTGATGACGTCGGCCCGCGGGAAATGCTCACGGATCGTCGCGACATCTTCGTCGCGGATGTAATTCGATTTACCGCCACGCAGGAAACGCGTCGGGCCGTCCCAGATTTCACCTTCGGCCAGCGGATTGCCGAGGATCTCAGGCAAAGAATTTGTCAGGGCCTCGCGATTCACGGTCCAGCGCCAACGGCCTTCGGTATCCTGCCCCAGGTTGGTGAGGATGAACTGGCGCATACCCCATTCGGGTACCTGCGCGGCAAGCTTCTCCTCGGCGTCCTTACGGGATTTCACAGCGGTGAGATCCAGCGCGTTCATCGCCGCGAATTCGACGCGGACGCGATCGGAATAGGTGCGCGGGGCGATGTCCACGACGGTGAGGCGCGCGACGAGATCAGGGCGGTCCATCACGAGGCGCATCGCGGCCTTACCGCCCATGCTGTGCCCGACGAGGTGCACCGGGCCGAGCGAGATTCCTTCCAGCATCGCGATGACATCCTGAGCCAAGGCGGCATAGGAGCAGTCCGCCGCCCAAGGCGAGGAGCCATGATTACGCAGATCCGGCGCCAGCACGCGATGGCCGCGCTCGGCGAGCGCCACGCCCGCGGACTGCCAGTTGCGCGACGAACCAAGCAGGCCGTGCAGCACCACGAGCGGCGTGCCGGAACCGCCGAGTTCGCGGACAATCAATGGAAGCGGTGCAGGCACGGGAGATGGCCAAGGTGGAGGCGCTGGGCCCGAGGTCGAACCATTTTCCCGCAGAGGTCTTGAACAACGTCAGACTGGCCCTATGAAGTCCGCATGCTCTCTCGTCTGCTCCCCCTGCTCGCCTGCGTCGCTTCAGCTTTCGCCGCCATCGAAGTCGTAAAGCTCCCTGGAGCCGAAGATCTGCACGAGCCCTTCAGCATCACCTTCGACGCCAAGGGCGACGCTTACGGCGTAGAATTCCAGCCTGCGAACCGCATCTTCCATATCCATGACGGCAAAATCGATTACATCTCCGGCGTGAAGTGGAACAGCATGGGCAAGACCCCAAAACTCCCCGCCCCCGCCAAACTCCTAGATCTTTCGCCGGCCGTCTACAACGGCATGCACGACATCTCCATCGCGCCGGACGGCTCGATTTACGCCTCGGACAGTTTCCAGCACCGCATCATCCGCCTCGACCCCAAGACGCAGGTCACGACGGTCTTCGCCGGCACGGGTAAGTCCGGCTTCGCCGGCGACGGCGGCCCGGCCGACCAGGCGCAGTTCAACATCCCGATGTGCGGCGTGATCGACCCTTCTGGCAAATTCATGGTCATCGCCGACATCGGCAATAACCGTGTACGGCGTATCGACCTCGCGACGAAGGTGATCACGACTATCGCCGGCAACGGCAAGAAAGGCCTCCCGAAGGAGGGTGACGATGCGCTGCACACGCCGATGGGCGACGTGCGTGCCGCCTGCACCGCCAAGGATGGCACGGTCTACGCGCTGCTCCGCGGCGGCCACGCACTCGTCGCGATCAAGGACGGGAAGGTCAGCGTGGTGGTGAATAAATCCGGCAAAGCCGGTCCCGCCACCGACGGCCCGGCGGTCGACGCGCACATGAACGGCCCGAAATACGTGACGATGGACGCCAAGGGCAACGTGCTCATCCTCGACACGGAGAACCATTGCCTCCGCCTCTTTGACCCGGTGAAGCAGACCATTCGCACCATCGTCGGCAACGGCAAGAAGGGCTCCGCAGTCGGCGCGGATTGGGCCGGCACGCAGCTCAATCGCCCGCACGGCGCCCGCATCGGGCCAGACGGTCGCCTCTACGTCACGGATACGGAAAATAACCGAATCCTCATCGGTCCGGCCCCTTAAGCGGGGTGCAGACTGCTGGGCGGGGTTTTTGGGTTTGTCTCTTTCGGCAGGGGGCGGTTGGTTCTGGGGTCCAATCCAGCCCAATGTCTTCGACCGGTTCCAACTCCTCTCGCCGTCCCTTCGGCCCCCGCGCTTTCGTGGGAGCCCATACGGCCTTGGTCACCCCCTTCCTTAACGGTGCGGTGGCCTGGGATGACCTGAAGAAGCTGGTCGAATTCCAGATCACGGAGGGCATCGACGGTCTGGTCGCCGTCGGTACCACCGGCGAATCCCCCACCCTCGACTACGACGAGCACGTCGAAGTCATCCGTAAGACCGTCGAGTACGCCGCTGGCCGCGTCCCGGTCATGGCCGGCACGGGCTCCAATGCCACAACCGAAGCGCTCGACCTCACCAAGCGCGCCGACGAAGCCGGCGCCGACGCGTTCCTGCTCGTCGCCCCGTATTATAACAAGCCCAGCCAGGAAGGCCTGTTCCGCCACTTCGCCCTGCTCGCCGAGTCCACCGCGAAGCCGATCATCCTTTATTCCATCCCAGGACGCTGCGGTATCGAGATTACCGTCGAGACCACCCTGCGCCTCCGCCAGAAGTACCCAAACATCATCGGCATCAAGGAAGCCGGCGGTCAGGTCGACAAGGCCGCGCGTCTCGTGCGCGAGTCCGATCCGGAATTCATCGTCCTCAGCGGCGACGACTCCCTGACCCTGCCCTTCGCCGAAGTCGGCGGCCAGGGCATCATCTCCGTCGCTTCGAACCTCATCCCGGGCCCGGTGGCCAAGCTCGCCCAGCTCGCACGCACGAAGCAGTTCGCCGAAGCGAAGGTGCTGCATGATAAGCTCGCCGACATCTTCAAGACCCTATTCGTCGAACCGAATCCGGTTCCGGTGAAGCATTGCATGATGCGTGCCGGCATCATCCGTTCGGACGAAGTCCGCCTGCCCCTTTGCGAGATGTCTGAAGCCAACCGCCTTCTCGTCGAGAAGGTCGCCGACGCCACCCTCGCCTCCCTCCGATGAGCCAGCCCATCCGCATTCTCCTCAATGGTGCCAAGGGCCGCATGGGCCTTGCCATCGTCAACGTGGCAGCCTCCGAGAAGGCCGTCATCGCCGCCGGCGTCGACCAGAGCGACAACCTCGCCGCTCATATCGGCGCCGCCGACGTGGTCATCGACTTCTCGTTCCACTCCGCGACCCTCGCCGTCGCGCAGCTCTGCGCCCAGCACAAGAAGCCGCTCGTGATCGGCACCACTGGCCACACCGCGGAAGAGAAGGCTGCGATTACCGCCGCCATCAAGGGCCTCCCGGTCGTCTGGGCTGGCAATTACTCCGTGGGCGTCACACTCCTCAACGCGCTCGTCCGCCAGGCCGCCCGTTCACTCGCCGACGCCGGACGCTGGGACGTGGAAGTGCTTGAGATGCACCACCGCCTCAAGAAGGACGCACCCTCCGGCACCGCCGAGACGCTCCTCAAGATTCTCCTCGAAGAACGCAAGCTCGCCAAGGATGCCCTCAAGCACGGTCGCGACGGCCTCGTCGGCGAACGCCCGCTCGATGAGATCGGCGTGCACGCCATCCGCGGCGGCGACGTCGTGGGCGACCACACGGTCCTCTTTGCCGCCGAAGGCGAACGCCTCGAACTCACACACAAGGCCTCCAACCGCGAGATCTTCGCGCGTGGCGCCGTCCGCGCCGCCCGCTGGCTGAATAGCCAGCCCGCCGGCCTGTACGGCATGGAAGATGTTCTCGGACTGAAGTAACGGTCAGGGGGCAAGCTGGCACGGTGACACGTGGGCAAGGGGACGATGCAGCGTTGCCTTGGGTAGGGTCGGGTCCGCGTCACGACAGTGCTGCATCGAGGTAGGGACAGTACCACGTGCTGTCCTAACATGTTCTTATCAGGTGGCGGGAAAGATACAGAGGAACTCAAAGGGAAACCGGAGACCCGATGATTGGCTGGGGATTCATGCCCCAAGCTAACATTCCGGTCTCCGGTCTCCCTTTGTATTATGCATCGATTGCATCGGGTAGGGATGCGATTGCCATCGCATCCGTTCGAGACCGAAACCGAATGTCGTCGGGTCTTAGCCAAAATCGGGTGAGGTATCCATTCGCCGAAGCGAACGGACGTGATGGCAATCACGTCCCTACCTTAATTCCCTCTGGGCAACGGGCCAACCGATCAACGGGTCAACTTTGTATTCCCCTTGTCCACGTGTCACCGTGCCCACTTGCCCCCTCGCGAGGGCGCCTCACCGCCCGAGCGCCGCTTTCACCAACTGATCGGCGGTGGCACCAGCGCCGAGCTTGGTCAGCGCGGTGCGCACGCCCTTATCGGCGTCGACGGGCTTGAAGCCGAGCGCAATGAGCGCGGCAACGGCATCCGTCGCAGGCGTAGGTTGGGCGGAGACGATCGACGCGGCGGCCGCAGGCGCGGCACCGGGACCATCGAGTCCGACCTTATCCTTGAGTTCCATGACGAGACGCTCGGCGGTCTTCTTACCGATACCCGGGCACTGGGAAAGCAACGCGACATCACCTCGCAGGATTGCGTCGCGCAGGATCGGCAGCGCAAGACGGCTAAGGATGTTCAGCGCCATCTTGGGCCCGACGCCGGACACCTTCTCGACGAGTAATTTGAAGAACTCGCGTTCCTCGGCGATGGCGAAGCCGTAGAGGGCCTGGCCGTCTTCGCGGAAGACGTGATGGATGAGCAGGAAGACCTCCGCGCCCAACTTCGGCAGGCGCTCCGCGGTCGTGACGGGGACATTAACCTCGTAGCCCACGCCCGACGACTCGATGACGACGCGCAAGACGCCGGCTTCGATGAGTTTGCCGCGAAGGGAGACGATCATGGTGCGATGAAAGCGGAAGCGGCTCGGGAGTTAAGCCCGAATCTCAATGATGAAGCCCTTGAGATAACGGCTCTCGGGGAAGTTCAGCAGCACCGGGTGGTCAGCGGGCTGCGAGGTACGCTCGAGCACAACGGCCTCGCGGCGGGCATCCGAAGCGGCGTCTTCGATGACCTCGAGGTACATCTCTTCCGAGACGCGATGCGAACAGGAGTAGGTCGCCAAGATACCACCCGGGGCGAGCAGGCGGAGGGCGCGGAGGTTTAACTCCTTGTAACCGCGGAGGGCACCGTCGACAGCGTCCTTGCTGCGAGCGAAGGGTGGCGGATCGAGGATAATGAGGTCGAAGGAGGCTTCGCGGTGTTCCGTGAACCAATCGAAGACATTGGCGACTTCGAACGAGGCGGTGAGTCCGTTGCGTTCGGCGGCTGAGCGAGCGGCGGCGATGGCGTCCTCGGACTGGTCGAGGCCGAGCACGCTGGTGGCGCCGGCCTTGGCGCAGGCGAGGCCGAAGCCGCCCTGATTGCAGAAGGCGTCGAGCACGCGGCGACCCTTGGCGAGCTTCGCGACGTTCTGATGCTGGTCGAGCTGGTCGAGATAGGTGCCGGTCTTCTGTCCACCCATCAGGTCGATGAGCACCTGCACGCCGCCGACTTCCATCCACGAAGGCTCAAGCGGCTTGCCCGAGACCGTGCGGATTTCCTGGCGCAGGCCCTCGAGCTTGCGCGTCGAGGCGTCGTTACGCAGGACAATCTCGCGTGGCTTCAGTAGGCGCTGCAGTACGTCGATGATTGTGGCCAGGCGGCGATCCATACCGCAGGTCAGGGCCTGAATTGTGATGAGGTCGTTATAGCGGTCGACCACCAGGCCGGGGAGGCTGTCGGCTTCGGACCAGATGAGACGACAGACCGGCTTGCCCGCGCGGCGGTTAACCGAAGCCGTGACGAGTTCTTCGAGCAGCGGCCCGTCCAGGGTGATTGGACGGCGCGAGTAGCGGCGCCACGCGATCTGCGACTTTCCGTTCCACAGGCCAGCGCCGAGGCAGCGGCCCTTAAGGTCGGTCAGTTCGACGCAATCGCCGTCGACCGGCGGCTCGCCGACGAACTCGACTTCACCGAGGAAGGCCCAGGGGTGACCCCGGAGTGCGCGCACGGGACGTCCGGGGCGGATACGAATAGCTCTAAGCATGGATTAATTGACGGCCCTCAGTTTCGGGATGACCCAGGCCGCGGCGAGAACGACTGGAATCCAGGCTGCGATCATCGGCGGTAAAGCGCCGCTCTCGCCGAAGGCGGAGCAGAACGAGGAGAGGAAGTAGAAGGCGAGGAAGAGGCCGAAGGTCTTGGCGACGCCCACCATCGGGCTGATGCGACCCGCGCGGACCGAGAACGGGATAGCGACAGCGACGACCACGAGGCAGATGGCTGGCGCGGAGAGGATGGCATGATAACGCATCGCGTAGGCCGCGTTCTGTCCTCCAGGATTGGAGCCGGCCTGCTCGACGAATCGGGAGACCTCGCGGAGCGAAAGGGTGTCAGGCTCCTTAGTGGAGTAGAACATCACCTCTGGATCATCATCGTAATCTGGCAGCACCAGCTCCTTGAAGTGGGGCTGGGCCATCAGCGAACCCGTGAGCGGATCGAACCTCATGTCGCGTCCTTCACGGAAGGTCCAGCGCCAGCCAAGGGCGGTCTTACGGAATTCGGCGAAGCGGGCCGTCACGCAGCGTACCTCACGATTATTCTCATCGAAGGAATGTACAATCACCTCGAAAGCCTGACCGGTGGAAAGTCCGAGACTGGAAATCAGCCATAGGCGCCGAGCCTTTGAATTCTCGAAAGACACGGAAGATGCCTGCCCCTTCGGGATGGTCGCGCCGCCCTTGGATTTGAGGGCGGCGAACTGGGCTTCCTCGACGAGGCTGTTCTGCGCTTCGAGCGCGTCGGGCACCAGTACAGCGTTAAGGAGGGCCAGCAGACCGGCCAACAGGAGGCCGATTGCCCAGAGCGGAGCCGTCAGTCGCCACATGCCGATGCCGGCCGCGCGGGCCGCGGAGATCTCCTGATTGCGGTTCATGTTCGCGAGCACGAAGATGACCGAAATCAGCAGGGAGACCGGGATCAACATCGACAGGTTCTTGACGACGCTGAGGAAAAGGTAGCCCAAGATGGTACCGATCGAGGCACCCCAGCCCAGGAAGTCAGGAATCCAGTTATATCCCTCGGAAAGCAGCAGCAATCCCATGAAACTGAGCAGCGAAAGGGCGAAGACCTTGGCCCATTCGGCGAGGATATAGCGGTCAAGGATGCGCACTGCCCGGAATGACACCAACGGTCGGCTTTCCAGCAACCCCAAACCAAGCCCGGGCGTCCGTTTCCGTCGATTAAGCGGATTATTCCGCCGAGGCGGAACGGGCGCCCAATCGGAGATTGAAACCACCCGTCGCGGCGGCTGTCTCAATGATGCTAATACCAGCCCAAGCGGTGGTCGTATACTACAACCCGCCCAACGCCCCCGACCATTCCTCCGTCGGGCTCCTCCTGCTAAAATCTCCCCATGCCCCGGATCAGTCCCCTCCTCGCCGCACTCGTCGCCGCCCTGCCCGTCTCCGGCGCCAAGCTCGATTACAACGAGGACGTCCGCCCCATCCTTTCCGAGAACTGCTTCTACTGTCACGGCCCCGACGGCAATAAGCGTAAGGCCAAGCTCCGCCTCGACGTCCGTGAAGTGGCGTTGCAGAAGAAGGCCTTCGTCCCAGGTGACGCCGAAGCGAGCGAACTGGTGAAGCGCCTCTTTTCCAAGGACTCGGAAGAGGTCATGCCACCGCCGGATTCGCATCGCACGGTCACCGCTGCCCAAAGGGAAATCCTGAAGCGCTGGATCGCCGAAGGGGCCGAATACAAACCTCACTGGGCGTTCGCCACACCCGTCCGCCCCGCCCTCCCCGCCAACGGCGAGAAGAACCCCGTCGACGCCTTCGTGGTCGAGAAGCTGACCAAGGCCGGACTGAAACTCTCGCCTGAAGCTCCCAAGGCCACCCTGCTCCGCCGCCTTTCGCTCGACCTGACCGGCCTGCCGCCCACGCCCGAGGAGACCGCCGCCTTCCTCGCCGATGCGAGTCCCGACGCCTATGAAAAGCAGGTGGATCGATTGATGGCCTCGCCGCACTACGGCGAACGCATGGTGCTACCGTGGCTCGACGCCTCGCGCTACGCCGACAGCAACGGCTTCCAGCAGGACGGCGATACCTTCCAGTGGATCTGGCGTGACTGGGTGGTTAAGAACCTCAACGCCGACAAGCCGTTCGACCAGCTCAGCACCGAGATGCTCGCGGGCGATCTGCTCCCGAACGCTTCGCTCGACCAGAAGATCGCCACGGCCTTCAACCGTAACCACATCCTCAACGGCGAAGGCGGTAACATCGCCGAGGAACAGCGCTATGTCAGCCTCTTCGACCGCGTCGAAAGCACGACGACCACCTGGCTCGGCCTCACGGTCGCCTGCGCGCAGTGCCACGACCATAAATACGACCCGATCACGCAGAAGGACTACTACCAGTGGATGGACGCCTTCAACCACGTGAAGGAACGCGGCACCCCGAGCGGCGGACCGACGCAGACCGGCGGCCGCAGCCGCTTCCGCCTCGACACCACGGTCGTCGAAGCGCCCTCGCCCGATCAGGCCGCCGAACTGGCCAAGTTGCAGGCTGCCTTCGACCTGGTGAACAAAGATTACCCGAAGCAGCAGACCATGGCCTTCGAAGCCTGGCTCGCCAAGCCGACCAAGGACAAGGGCATGCTGCCCAAGGAACTCGAAGCCCTGCTTGCGCCCGACAAGAAGCGCACCGCGGCGGAGACGAAGAAGCTCCGCGACCATTTCCTCAAGAACCTGCTGCCGGAGGGGCGCAAGGCCATCCCCGCGCTGAAGGCTTACGACCGCGCCAAGCAGCAGCTCGACGGCTTCCGCGGCGACGTCCTCCCACGCGTGATGGTGATGTCCGACGAAATGCAGCGCGAGACCAACATCCTGGACCGCGGCGCCTACCTCTCGAAGAAGGATAAGGTCACGTTCGACGCTCCCGGCTTCCTCCCGCCGCTGCCGAAGGATGCGCCGAAGAACCGCCTGGGCCTCGCACAGTGGCTCTTCGGACCCGAACATCCGCTGACCGCCCGCGTGCAGGTCAACCGCCAGTGGCAACAGCTCTTTGGCAAGGGCATCGTGCGCACCTCCGAAGACCTCGGCGTGCAGAGCGACCGCCCCACGCACCAGGAACTGCTCGACTGGCTCTCCGTCGAGTTCCGCGAGTCCGGCTGGAAGACCAAGGCGCTCCAGAAGATCATCCTGACGAGCAAGACCTACCGCCAGTCCAGCCACGTCACGAAGGAACAGCTACAGAAGGACCCCGAGAACAAACTCCTCTCGCATGCCCCGCGCCTGCGCCTGCCCTCGATGGTGCTCCGCGACGTGGCCCTCCGTTCCAGCGGCCTGCTCAATGAGAAGATCGGCGGCGTACCAGTCTACCCTTACCTCCCCGATAGCCCGTGGGAGAGCCTCGCGATCACCAAGGAGCGCGACTTCACCTACCCGCAGTCGAAGGGCGCGGACCTCTACCGCCGTTCGCTCTACACCTTCTGGCGCCGCACCATCGCGCCGGTGAACATGTTCGACAGCTCCGCGCGCCAGACCTGCCGCGTACGCACGGCGGTGACCTCCTCGCCGCTGCATGCGCTCACGATGCTCAACGATCCGACCTGGGTCGAAGCCGCGCGCGTCCTCGCCCAGCGCGTGACCAAGGAGCAGTCGACGGACGAAGCCCGCCTCGCGCGCGCCTTCGCCCTCGTGCTGGGACGTGAACCCTCCGGGAAGGAACCTGCCCTCATCGCCAAGATGCTCGCCAACCAACGTGCGGTCTACGCCGTCGACGCCAAGGCGGCAGACGCGTTGCTCGCCATCGGCGAAAGCCCACGCGACGCGAAGATCCCCGCCGCTGAACACGCGGCGCTCACCGCGACCTGTCTCGCCCTCTATAATCTAGACGCCGCCATCACCCGCGACTGACCCCATGGACTTCGAACTCTCCCCCTCCGAATGGCGCGAGCGCCTGACTCGCCGCAGCTTCCTCAGTGCCGGCGTCCAAGGCATCGGCGCCGTCGCCCTCGGCTCCCTCCTCGCTCGCGACGCTAAGGGTGCGCCCAACCCCATCGGTGGCCTACCCGGCCTCCCGCACTTCGCCCCCAAGGCTAAGCGCATGATCTGCCTCTGGCAGGGCGGCGGCCCTTCGCACGTCGACCTCTTCGACCACAAGCCGCTCCTCGCCCAGATGGCCGGACAGGAAATCCCCGCCAGCGTGCGCGGCGACACCCGTCTCTCCTCAATGTCGAGCGGCTACGCGAAATATAACTGCGTCGGCGCCATCAAGCCCTTCAAGAAATGGGGCTCCAGCGGCATCGAGATGAGCGAGATGCTGCCCTTCACCGGCGCGATTGCCGACGAACTCTGCGTCGTCCGCTCGATGAACACCGAAGCGGTGAACCACGCCCCGGGCGTGACGTTCTTCATGACCGGCTCGCAGATCCCGGGCCGTCCTTCGATGGGCGCCTGGCTCTCCTACGGCCTCGGCACGATGAACGAGGACCTTCCCTCGTATGTCGTGATGACCTCGTCCGACGCCGCCAAGACCTGCGGCCAGCTCTTCTTCGAACACTACTGGTCCAACGGCTTCCTGCCCGGCAAGCATCAGGGCGTACGCTTCCGTGGCGTCGGCGACCCGGTACCGTTCGTCGGCAACCCGGCCGGAGTCAGCCGCGACGCCCGTCGCACGATGCTCGACGACATGCAGGCGCTCAACCGCGAGCACCTTGGTCAGGTCGGTGATCCCGAGATCGACACGCGCATCTCACAATACGAGATGGCCTTCCGCATGCAGGCCTCGGTGCCCGACCTCCTTGATTTCAAGAACGAGCCCAAGTCCGTGCTCGAGATGTACGGACCGGACGTCCTCAAGCCCGGCACCTTCGCCAACAACTGCCTCATCGCCCGCCGCCTCGCCGAGCGCGGGGTCCGCTTCACTCAGCTGATGCATTCCGGCTGGGACCAGCATAATAACCTTACCACTGGCCAGCTCGCGCAGCAGTGCCTCGACACCGACCAAGCCAGCGCCGCGCTCGTCAAGGACCTCAAGCAACGCGGGCTCCTCGACGACACGCTCGTCGTCTGGGGCGGCGAATTCGGCCGCACCCCGTTCGGCCAGAACCAGCAGGGCCAAGGCTTCAAAGGCCGCGATCACTTTGGCCGTGCCTACTCCTGGTGGCTCGCCGGCGGCGGCGTGAAGCCGGGCTACGTTCATGGTGCGACCGACGAGTTCGGCTGGAACATCACCAAGGACCGGGTCCACATCCACGACATGCAGGCCACCCTAATGCACCTCTTCGGGATCAACCACGAGGGCCTGCTCTTCCGCTATCAGGGCCGTCAATTCCGCCTGACCGACGTGCACGGCCAAGTGGTGAAGGGCATCCTGAAACACGCCTGAACAGGGAAAGAGGCGAGGAAAGGGGCAAAGTCGGCATTTTGACCGCTTTTCCCCTTGCTCCCGCCTCATCGACCCCTTTTCTCCAAACTTCCACCCACCTTACGGCCATGACCCAGCACAACAGTTTCAAGTCCAGCGCCTCCTCCTCCGGAGCGAAGCGTAACGTCCTCAAGCGCTTCGAGCGCGTGGAACTGCTCAAGAAGCGCGGTACCGTCAAGGACCTGAAGCGCGTGACCAAGCTTCCTAAGACCAAGCCTGACGCCTAAGTCCGGGTCTCGCACCTTTGCGAAAAAACCCACCCGGACTTCCGGGTGGGTTTTTTGCTTTTAGGAGCCAAACCCACGCTCGCCAGCCCTTCCCTCCTTTCCCACCATCCGCACTTCGCCCGCCATGGAATCCCCCCGGCAGAAATACCGCCCCTTCGAGACCGTCCGCCTCACCGACCGACGCTGGCCGGACGCGCGCATCGAGAAGGCTCCTCGCTGGTGCTCGGTCGACCTCCGCGACGGCAACCAGGCCCTGGCCATCCCGATGAACGTGCAGGAGAAGCACGAGCTTTTCCAGACCCTCTGCCGTATCGGCTTCAAGGAGATCGAGATCGGTTTCCCTTCCGCCTCGGACACGGAGTTCGCCTTCACCCGCGAGCTCATCGAACAGAAACTCATCCCCGAGGACGTCTCCGTCCAGGTCCTCGTCCAGGCCCGCGAACACCTCATCCGCCGCACGATCGATTCCCTCAAGGGCGCCCGTCGCGCGATCGTTCACCTCTACACGCCGACCAACCCGGCCCAGCGTGAGATCGTCTTCAACCTCTCGAAGACGCAAGTCCTCGAGATGGCCGTCGCCGGCACGAAGCTCATCCGCGAGCTCACCGACGCTTTGCCCGATACGAAATGGCAGCTGGAGTTCAGCCCGGAGACATTCGTGCTCACCGAGCCCGACTACTCCCTCGAGGTCTGCGAAGCGGTCGCCAAGGCTTGGGGCGCCTCCGCCCAGCGTAAGATCATCCTCAATCTCCCTCTCACCGTCGAAGCCGGCACGCCGAACACGCACGCCGATCAGATCGAGTGGTTCTGCCGCCACCTGAGCAACCGCGAGATGGCCATCGTCTCCCTGCACACGCACAACGACCGCGGCACCGGCGTCGCCGCCACCGAACTCGGCTTGATGGCCGGTGCGGACCGCGTGGAAGGCACGCTCTTCGGCAACGGCGAACGCACGGGCAACCTCGATATCGTCACCGTCGCGCTGAACATGTTCTCGCACGGCATCGACCCGCACCTCGACTTCCGTAACCTCGGCGCCATCCGCGAGGTCTACGAACGCGTGACCCGCATGAGCGTGCACGACCGCCACCCTTACGGCGGCGATCTCGTCTTCACGGCTTTCTCGGGCTCCCACCAGGACGCCATCAAGAAGGGCATGGACCGTCGCGGCAAGATCGGCCACGACGCCCTCTGGGACGTCCCCTACCTCACCATCGACCCGATGGACATCGGCCGTTCGTATGAGGCCATCATCCGCATCAACTCGCAGAGCGGCAAGGGCGGCGTCGCCTACGTGCTCGACCGCGAGT